>JBIKWW010000203.1:0-6492 GCA_044356125.1 Acidimicrobiia bacterium | reverse complement strand
ACCCCCCGGGCCGAGCTCCAGGAGATCTCGGTCATCCTCGCCCGCGGCCTCGACCTGGCCTCCAAGCGCAAGCCGACGGCCTCCGCTCCGCCGGCCATGGAGACCCCGGCGGGCGGGCCGCCCGACGACGGCCGCCGGGTGATTCTCATGATCGCCCCCAAGGGTGGCGTGGGGAAGACCTTCGTGGCGTCGAACCTGGCCTGCCTGCTCGGCTCGGTGGCCCGTACGGAGGTGGCCGTGCTCGATCTGGACCTCCAGTTCGGCGACGTCGCCACCTCGCTGCACCTCAATCCCGAGCACTCGACCGTCGACGCTGCCCGCGCCGTGATCAACGGCGAGAACCAGATGATGAAGGTGTTCCTCATCCCCCACGACTCGGGGATCTACACCCTCGCGGCACCGGAGGACCCGGCCGACAGCGACGACATCAGCTACGAGCACACGGCAGCCATCGCCCGTCAGCTGAACCAGACGTTCAAGTACCTCGTCGTCGACACCGCGGCCGGGCTGGACTCCCACACCCTGGCCGTCGCCGAGATGGCCACCGACTACGTGTTCATCTGCTCGGTCGACGTCTCCAGCGTCAGGGGTCTGCGCAAGGTGCTCGACGCCTTCGACCGGGTCGGGATGCGGTCGGCCCAGCGCCACCTCGTGATCAACCGGGCCGACACCCCCGGAGGCGCCCGCCCCGAGGACGTCGAGACGGCCCTGGGCATCAAGGCCGGCATGGTGATCCCCTACGACCGCACCGTGCTGACGAGCATGAACCAGGGCAGTCCGCTCACCTACAGCGACCCCAAGTCGCCCGTGGCGAGGAAGTTCACCGTCTTCGCGGAGTCGTTCGCCGAGATGCCCGCCACGGCCACCGCCACCCAGAAGTCCGGCATCGCGCTCCCCTGGAGGAAGAAGTGAAGCTAGGTCAGCGTCTCCGTCAGCAGGACGGATCGGCCCCCGCACCGGCTCCGGCTCCCTCGCAGGCGCCGCCTCCGGGCGCGCCCGGTGGGCCCGGTTCCGGGCACGGTGGGCCCGGCGGCGGATCCGGAGCTCCGGCGGGTCGCGGCGGCCCGGCCGGCGGCGCCCCGGGTGGCCACGGTGGTCCGGGTGGCCACGGTGGTCAGGCTGGCCACGGTGGTCCGGCTGGCCACGGTGGACACGGTGGTCAGGCTGGTCAGGGTGGTCAGGCTGGTCAGGGTGGTCAGGGTGGTCACGGCGGCCATGAGCCGTGGGTCGCCCCGAACTTCGACGGTCCGGCACCCAAGCCGGTGGTCGGGCCACCCAGCAAGACGTCCGGGCCGATCGTCGACGACCCGCTCCAGGCGATGAAGGAGCGGATCCACGACCAGCTCATGGGCCGCCTCGGCGCCAAGCAGTTCGATCAGCAGAGCGAGCAGCAGCTGCGCGCCGGCGTGATCGATCTCATCACGCAGCTCATCGCCCAGGAGGCCACCCCGCTGACCTCCGCCGAGCGCAACGAGCTCGTCAGCGAGCTCACCGACAACGTGCTCGGCCACGGTCCGATCGACCGCTTCCTCAAGGACCCCACGGTCTCGGAGATCATGGTCAACGGGACCACCCCGATCTTCGTGGAGCGCAGCGGCAAGCTGACCCGGGTCAAGGACCGCTTCTACACGAACGAGCAGCTGCGTCGGGTGATCGAGCGCATCGTCAGCAACGTCGGGCGTCGCATCGACGAGTCCTCGCCCATGGTGGACGCCCGACTGGCCGACGGTTCCCGCGTGAACGCCGTCATTCCGCCCCTCGCCGTCGATGGGCCCTCGCTGACCATCCGGAAGTTCTCCCGGGACCCGCTGCAGATCCACGACCTGATCGCCAAGGGCTCGCTCACGGCCGAGGCCGCCCAGCTCCTCGCCGCGTGCGTGGCCGGACGCCTGAACGTCATCGTCAGCGGGGGCACCGGTACCGGCAAGACGACGATGCTGAACATCCTGTCCAGCTTCATCCCGCCCGACGAGCGGATCGTGACGATCGAGGACGCCGTCGAGCTCCAGCTCCGCCAGCCCCACGTGGTGCGGCTCGAGACCCGCCCGGCCAACATCGAAGGCAAGGGCGCCGTCACGATCCGCGACCTCGTGAAGAACTCGCTGCGCATGCGCCCCGACCGGGTGGTCATCGGCGAGTGCCGTGGCGGCGAGGCGCTCGACATGCTCCAGGCCATGAACACCGGCCACGACGGCTCACTCACCACGGTCCACGCCAACACCCCCCGGGACGGGCTCGCCCGCATCGAGACGCTCGTGCTCATGGCCGGCTACGACCTCCCGACCCTGGCCATCCGCCAGCAGATCGCCTCGGCCGTGGACCTCTTCGTGCAGATCGCCCGCTTCCGCGACGGCTCGCGCAGGGTGGTCAACATCACCGAGGTGGAGGGCATGGAGGGCAACACGATCACCCTCGCCGACATCTTCGCCTTCGACTACGGCGCCGGGGTCGACAGCAACGGACGTCACCTCGGCCACATCCGCCCCACCGGCATCCGCCCCAAGTTCAGCGAGAAGCTGCTCGACCACGGCATCCAGCTCCCCCCGGGGATCTTCGGCGGCCTCGACGTCTCCACGATCGGCAGGAAGTGATGAGGCGCCACCCCATCGCAGGGACCTCGTCCATGCGCCGCGGCGCGGCGCTCGGCGTGCTCGGCCTCGTCGCCGCCGCACTGACCGCCGGGCTGACCACCGTGGCGGCGCCACCGGCCGACGCCCAGACGACCACGGCACCGGCCAGCGCCGCACCGGCCAGCACCGCACCGGCCAGCACCGCACCGGCCAGCACCGCACCGAGCAGCGCCGCACCGAGCAGCGTGGTGCTGCGGTCGTCGCCTGACGTGTTCATCGTCATCGACAACAACGTCCGGCTCGCCGAGCGCCTGGGGAAGGCCAAGCAGGCCGTCCTCGCCTACCTGAACGCCCTGCCGGCGGACTCCCAGATCGGTCTGGTCACCTTCGGAGAGTCCCCGCAGATGATCCGGGACCTCGGCCAGCGGGGACCGGGCCTGCTCAACGCCGTGAGCGCCATCGCCCCGGAGGGCGACCCGTCGAGGACCGGCCAGCTCTTCGGCGCCGTCGTCATGGCCGCCGACAGCCTGCAGGGATCGACCTCCAAGCGGCCGACCCTGCTGCTGGTCGCCGATGGCCGCGACGACGGCTCCTCATCGTCGTTCTCCAATGCCACGAGTTCCCTGGCCCGTGTCAACGCCAGGGTCGACGTGATCGACCTCGGTGCCGACGCCGCCGGTCTGGCCGTGCTGAACCAGTTCGCCGCCACGCGGGGAGCGGTCATGCCCTCGGCCAACCTCCCGGGCATCGAGGCGGCCGCCGTCGACGTCAACGGACGCGGCACCGCCTGGGGCAAGCCGCGCGAACCGGGCATGGCGTCGCGGATCTTCAGCTCGCCCGTCACGCTCGGCATCGGTGGCCTGAGCGTGTTCGCCGGGCTCGTCGTCGGCGTCCTGGCCCTCCTCGGCCCCCGTGGCGAGAAGGTGGACCTGCTCGGCGTGACCGGCCGCAACGCGGCTGCCGCAGCGGCAGCAGCGAACAAGAAGCAGTCCGCCATCAGCGGCCTCGCCGTGCGGCTCAGCGACGCCGCCGACAAGCAGCTCGCCAAGTCCGGCCGGGACCGGAGCATGAACGCCCGGCTGGAGCAGGCCGCGCTGAACCTCCGCTCCGGTGAGTTCATCATCCTGACGGCCTGCATCGGCCTGGCCGGAGCCGCCGCAGCCAACCTGCTGATCGGGCGCATCGGGGCACTCGTCGGCCTCCTCTTCGGGATCGTCGGAACGGTTCAGTGGGTGAGCATGCGGGCCACGAAGCGGTCCAAGCGGTTCGGCGACCAGCTCCCCGACACGCTCCAGCTCCTGGCCTCGAGCCTGCGGGCCGGGCAGGGCCTCGTCCAGGCCTTCGACTCCGTGGCCCGGGAGGCCGAGTCGCCCACCAGGGAGGAGTTCCACCGCATGGTCGTCGAGACCCGGCTCGGCCGTGACCTGGTCGATGCCATGCGGTCGGCGGCCGTCCGTGTCAAGAGCGAGGACATGAGCTGGGTCGTACCCGCCGTGGAGATCAACCGGGAGGTCGGCGGTGACCTCGCCGAGGTGCTCGACCAGGTCGGTCAGACCATCCGTGACCGGGCCGACCTGAAGCGTCAGGTCAAGACGCTGTCGGCCGAGGGCCGCCTGTCGGCCGTCATCCTCCTCGGTCTGCCCTTCACGCTCGCCGGGTTCATCAAGATGTCCAACCCCGAGTACATGGACCCCCTGTTCAAGGGCATCGGCCTGTACCTGGTCGGCATGGCCGGCCTGGCCATGGTCCTCGGCGGCTTCTGGCTGCTGAAGATCTGCAAGATCGAGTTCTGAGAGGCGAAACCCGTGAACATCTTCGTCGTCCTCGCCTTCCTGCTCATCGCCGGCGGCATCTTCTACGCCGTCTGGACCTTCATCGGGGGTGACAAGGGCGACCGCGTCTCCGCCGACGACCTGCTCGGCGTCACGATCAAGACGGGCTCGCTGCGCGAGGCCGTCATGACGCAGTCCGCCAAGGACCGCGCCGTCCTGCCGTTCGTGCACGCCGTCCTGGGCCGGATCCGCCGGGTGTCGCCCGTCGGATGGATCGAGTCGACCGAGCGGAAGCTCGCCATGTCCACGCTCACCCACTGGTCGATCGAGCGGGTGATCGCCATGAAGATCATCGGTCTGCTGGTGGGGCTCTTCGTGGCCTACACGCGGCTGCCGATCAACGGGAGGCTCGACTTCATCCTCGTGCTCGGCCTGCCCCCGCTCGGCTTCTTCCTGGCCGACATCCTGATCCGCAACAACGCCGACAAGCGGCAGGCGGAGATCCAGAAGCAGCTCCCCGACATCCTCGACCAGGTCACCATCGGCGTGGAGGCCGGCCTCGGCTTCGACGCCGCGCTCACCCGGGCGGCGAAGGCCAACAGCGGACCCCTCGCCGAGGAGATCTCCCGGACCCTGGCCCACGTGACCGCCGGCCTGTCGCGGGCGGAGGCCATGCGCGGCCTGGCGAACCGCACCAAGGTGCCCGAGCTCCGCCAGTTCGTGGGGGCCATCCTCCAGGCCGAGCAGTACGGCGTGCCGATGGCCCAGGTGCTGCGCGTCCAGGCGGCCGAGCAGCGCCGCAAGCGCCGTCAGCGGGCCGAGGAACAGGCGATGAAGCTCCCCGTGAAGGTGCTCTTCCCGCTGGTGCTGTGCATCCTCCCGGCGCTGTTCATCGTGCTCGTGGGACCCGCCGGCCTGAAGATGGCCGAGTCCTTCTAGTCACGGGGCCGGGCAGGTCCCTCAGGACGTCACCAGGCGCACGTCGGAACCCCGCGGCAGGGTCCGGCCGGCGGCCGGGTCCGTCCGCCGCACGGTCCCGTCCGGCGGCCCGTCGACGCCCACCACGTCGAACCCGGCGTCCTTCAGCAGCGCCGTCGCCCGGCCCACCGTGCGGCCGCTCACGTCGGGAACGACCAGCAGCTCGGGCCCCTTGGACACCCGGATCCGGATCACCGTCCCCCGGGCGACGCTCGCTCCCGGCCGGTAGTTCGCCGACACCACCGTGCCCTCCGGCACCGAGTCGGAGAACACCTCCACCACCTCGGCCGACAGGCCCTCGGGCAGCGCCGCCTTCGCGGCATCGGGCGTCATCCCGCTGATGTTCGGCACGATCCGTGGGGCCGGCCCGTCCGACAGCACCAGGTCGACCGCGCTCCCCCTCGGTACCTCGCCGGTCGGTGCCCACCGCAGCACCGTGCCGGCCGGGACCGCTTCGTCGGGCACCCGCGACACCGACCCCGGACGGAGCTGGACGGCAGCCAGCGCCGCCGCTGCGGCGTCGGCGTCCAGCCCGGACAGATCCGGGACACGGCGCGGCGCCGGGCCCTGCGACACGGTGAGGACGACCACCGAGCCCGAGGAGGCGTTCGCCCCGGCTGGCGGGTCCTGAGCGGTCACCAGCCCGGCCGCGGTCTGCTCGTCCACCCGGCCACGGACCTCCGCCGACAGGCCCGACGCCTCGAGCGCCGACACCGCCGCCGCCTCGGCCAGCCCGACCACTGCGGGCACGGGGACCGGGGACTCCCGGCTCAGGATCCACGCCGCACCACCACCGCCGGCGGCGAGCAGCACCGCCAGCGCGGCGAGGACGCCCCGCCGACCCACCGGCCGACCCACCGGCCGACCCACCGGCCGACCCACCGGCCGACCCACCGGCCGACCCACCGGCCGACCCGCCTCCGGCCGGCCGGACGGGGCCGCATCCGACCGGACCGGGCCGGGCGGGGCGAGGAGGGTGATGTCGTCGCCGGTCCGGGACCGCCCGGCCCCGTCGGTGCCGGGCGTTGCGGTGCCGGGCGTTGCGGTGCCGGGCGTTCCGGTGCCGGGCGTTGCGATGCCGGACGTGTCGACCTCCTCGGGCCCGCCCCACGGGTCGGCCGGGCCGGGACGCAGGGGATCGGGACGCAGGGGCGGGGGCAGGGCCAGGGGCG
>JBIKWW010000158.1:0-7679 GCA_044356125.1 Acidimicrobiia bacterium | reverse complement strand
CCATGGCTAGAGGTGCCCGTCGACGAGCACGTGCTCGGTACCGAACCACATGGCCGACCGGGCGAAGTCGATGAACAGCGACTCGTCCTCGACGGCCCGGCGTCCGCCCCGGGCGGCGACCTCGCCGCTGCGGGGGGCGCCCCGATCGCTCCAGACCTCGGCGTGGCCGAGATAGGGATCGACGTCCACGCCCCGCTCGGCGCGCAGACGCTCCTCGATGCGCGACGCGAACCGGTGCACCTGCAGGTAGCGCAGCACCCCCATCCCCGGGGCCATGGACCGGATCAGCGGACCGTGCATGGTGTGCCAGTAGGTGCGGGCCTCATCCGCGGTCATGGCCGCCAGGTGGCGCAGCGGGAAGTGCAGCTTGGCCAGGCCGCTGTTGGGATGGGCGACGATCGACTCCGGCGTGGGGTTCACCTGCGGGTACTCGTGGGCCAGCCACAGGGGCGAGGCGGCGAGGTCGGCGAAACCCCGCTCGCCGTCGAGCAGGGCGGCTGCGCACACCCGGCCCCGGTCCCCGGCCAGGCGCTCGGTCAGCTCCTGCTCGCTGCGGAACCACACCTCGATCACGGCGTCGTAGGGCTCCTCCATGCCGCCCCGGGCCTGGGCCATGCGGGCGTCGGCGGGGTCACCGTTGCGCACCGAGACCGTCGCCCGCACGATCCCGAGTGCGGGCCGGGAGGCGGCGAGCCGGGCGCCGTGCTCGTCGACGACGGCCGACGCCAGATCGCCGGGGGCGAGATCGGGGCGGCGGCGGACGAGATGCACGAGGCGGATCATCGGGCCAGTATCGCGGCGCCGGTCCGGTCGCGCCGGTCCGGTCGCGCCGGTCCGGTCGCGCCGGTCCGCCCGGCGCCGCTCAGTCCATGCGCAGGCCGCCGTCGACGTTGAGGGTCTGGCCGGTGATGTAACCGGCGTCGTCGCTGGCCAGGAACGCCACCGCGGCGGCCTGCTCCTCGGCCCGGCCCTGGCGTCCCCACGGGATCCGCGAGATCGCCCCTTTGCGGGGCGCCGCCGGATCGAGGCCGAAGCGCTCCGCCGTGCGCCCGAACGTGCCGTCCATCATGTCGGTGTCGGTCGAACCCGGGCAGATGCAGTTGACCCGGATCCGGCTCGGGGCGAGCTCCACGGCGAGCTGCTGGGTGAGGCCGATCATCGCCCACTTGGTGGCGCAGTAGGCCCCGTAGTTGGCCAGGCCCTGACGGCCCGCCATCGACGAGATGTTCACGATGGACCCGCCCTGCCCGGCATCGCGCATGACCCGCCCGACGTGCTTGGTCACCAGGTACAGGCCGTTGAGGTTCACGTCCACCGTGCGGAACCAGTTGGCGTCGTCGCCGTCGAGGATCGGCGCCGCGCCGGCCAGGCTCGGCAGGGCGGCGTTGTTCACCAGCACGTCGATGCGCCCGAACGCGGCCACTGCGGCGGCGACCATCGCCTCGACGTCGGAGGCCACGGCGACGTCGCCCTCCAGCGCCAGGGAACGGCGCCCCATCGCCTCGATCTCCCCGGCCACCGAAGCCACGCCCCGCCAGCCCTCGGCCTGCTCGTGGGCGGGGAACGTGGAGGGGTCGCGCCGCAGGCCGGTGACGATCACGTCGCACCCCTCCTCGGCGAGGCGCAGCGCGATGGCGCGGCCGATGCCTCGCCGCCTCGCCGCCCCGGTGACGAACGCGACCCTGCCCGTGAGACCCCTCATGGGCACGACGGTACCGGCTCGGGTCAGTGCGTGACGCCCCCGGCGTCGCCCTCGCCGCTCAGCAGCGACAGGGCCCGCTCCTTGGCCCCCTGCAGGTCGTAGTGCTTGCGGGTGACGATGCGCTGGGCGTACAGCCCGCCGCCGGCCTGGATCGTGGTCACCTGCTGCCAGCCGCCGTAGGCGTCGGCCGTGAGGTCACGGATGAGATGGAACAGCCGGGTGCGGTACTCGCCGTCCACCCCCGGGCCCGTGCTCATGTACTTGCGGATCAGCCCGCCGGTCTCCTCGTTCTCGAGATCGGCGATCGAGGGTGCCGTCACCACCGAGCCGCCGGCGATGTCGTGCAGGTGGCGGACCATCAGGTTGTAGCTCGCCGCCCCCGTGTACTTGCCGGCGTTGGTGTAGAGCTCGTCGGGGAACGCCGCTCCGAACACGCCTGTCCTGGCGTGGCTCAGGGCCGCCTCCAGGCACGCCCGCACCACCGTGGCGTGGATGATCATCTCGGAGATCTTCTCCTTGATGTGGGCCTCCCGGGACAGGCCGTTGGCCTCGGCCATGAGCTGGGCGAGACCCACGAGGACGTCGGCGCCGTCGGCCATGCCCGACAGGCCCCCGAGGCGCTCCCACAGGCCCAGCGAGTGGGCGAAGGTCGAGGCGTGGGCGATCTCGCCGTCGAGGAACACGCGCTCGCGCGGCACGAACACGTCGTCGAAGATCACGAAGCCCTCCGGGCACGCCCGCGAGGCGCTCACCGGGAAGTCGCGGGTGTCGTGGTGGCGCGGCGCGAAGGTGGTGTTCACGATCTTCACGCCGGGCGCGTTGACCGGGACCATGCAGGCGATGGCGTAGTCCTCCTCGCCCGGCTTCATGGCCTTGGTCGGGATGGTCATGAGCTCGTGGCCCAGCGACGCCCCGGTGATGTGGAGCTTGGCGCCGCGGATCACCACGCCGTCGCGCTGGCGCTGCACGACGCGCACGTAGGCGTCGGGGTCGTGCTGCTTGCCCGGCGCCAGGGACCGGTCGCCCTTGGCGTCGGTGATGCACTGGGTGATGCGGATGTCGCGCCGGCCGGCGTCCTCGATGTAGGCGTGCATGCGCTCCACGCCCTCGGGCACCGTGTCGGCCATCTTGCCGGCCGCCGTCGCCAGCGTCATGAGCGACGTGTAGGTGACGTGGGCCATCATCCCGGCGTGGTGCACGACGTCGTTCTTCGTGCGCAGCTCCTCCGACGACGTCGGGATCGACATCACCGGTGAGCGGCCGTCGACGGCCTGCGTCAGCAGCCAGTCGTAGCCGCGGGCCACGGCGTCGACCGACGGCCGCAGCAGCGGATGGCCGGGGATGTCCTTGATCCGCTCCCCGTCGAAGAACGTGGCCCGCCCGTCGTCGAGCGACGCCTTGTACTGCTCGCCGGTCATCATCATCATGTCGGTCCCCCCGGGCTCGTTCGGTTCTGCCGGCATGCTCGCGGAACGGACCCGCCGCCGCCCAACCGAGGGGATCAGATCCGCTCGCCGGGCGCGAGCAGGCGCCACTGGCCCGACGGCAGCGCTCCCAGGCGCAGCTCGCCGATGCGGACCCGCTTCAGCCCGACGACCCGCAGGCCCACCAGCTCGCACATGCGCCGGATCTGGCGCTTGCGGCCCTCGCGCAGCACGAAGCGGAGCTGGTCCCCGTTCTGCCAGTCGACGGCCGCCGGGCGCAGGGGCCGGTCGTCGAGGGACAGGCCGTGGCGCAGCCGGTCCAGCCCGCCGGGGGCGAGGCGCCCCTCCACCCGCACCAGGTACTCCTTCTCGACGCCGCCGTCTCCGGCGATGACCCGCCGGGCCAGGCGACCGTCGGCGGTGAGCAGCAGCAGGCCCGTCGAGTCGATGTCGAGGCGCCCGGCCACGGCCAGACCACGGCGGTCCCGGGGGCGGAAGGGGGCCGGGTTGGGGTCGTCGCGCCAGCGCCGCTCGGGGACGACGAGCTCGACGGCCGCCCGGTACCCCGCCTCGGGCTGACCCGAGACCCAGCCGATGGGCTTGTGCAGGACGACGGTCGGCTTGGCCAGCTGCGCCGCCCGGCCGGCAGCGTCGAGCTCGATGCGCTGCCCCGGGAGGACCCTGGTGCCGAGCACGTCGACGACCTCCCCGTCGACGCGCACACGGCCGGCGGCGATGTGCTCGTCGGCCTCCCGGCGGGAGCACAGGCCGAGCTCGGCCATCCGCTTGGACAGCCGCACCGGCTCGCCCGGCATGCCCGGCATGCCCGGCCCCGATCAGATCTCGACGTGTGACCGGAGCTCGAAGACCCGGTCGTTGGGGAGCTTGAAGAAGCGCGTGGCGCTGGAGGCCGACCGGTCCATGGCGGCGAAGAGCCGCTCCCGGAACTTGCTCATGCCGGGCAGTCCCGTGGACACGATCGTCTCGCGCCCGAGGAAGTACGTCACGTCCTCGGGCTCGAGGTTGGGCCCGCGTTCGTTGAGCTGCGAAAGATCGCGCAGCACGTCGGGCTCCTCCATGAAGCCGTAGGTGAGGATGATCTGCATGAAGCCCGATCCCAGATCGGTCACCTGCACGCGGTCGCGCAGGCGCTCGATGCGGGGCACGTCGGCCGTCCTCACCGACAGCAGGATGTTGAGCTCGTGCAGCACCCGGTTGTGGCGCAGGTTCGACATGAGCGCCGGCGGCACGGCGAAGGGATCCTTGAACAGGAAGATGGCGGTGCCCGGGGCCTGGGCGAAGCGGCGGTTGGGCAGATCCTCGATGAACGAGGCGATGGGCACCTCACCGCGCTTGAGGCGCTCCGCCACCAGCTGGCGGCCCCGCTTCCACGTGGTCATCAGCAGCACGATCACCGCCGCCACCACGAGCGGGAACCAGCCCCCGTGGGGGATCTTGGCGATGTTGGCGCCGAAGAACGCGAGGTCGATGGCGAGCAGCGGCATCACCACGACCCCGGTGCGCAGGCTCGACCAGCCCCATCGGCTGCGGGCCACCTGGGCGAACAGCAGCGTGGTGACGAACATGGTGGCCGTCACCGCGATCCCGTAGGCCGCGGCCAGGTTGCTCGACGTGCGGAAGGCCAGGACCAGGGCGATGCAGGCGCCCATCAGCACCCAGTTGACGATCGGCACGTAGATCTGACCGGCCTGGGAGGCGGAGGTGTGGGTGATGGCCAGCCGGGGCAGGTAGTCGAGCTGCACGGCCTGGCTGGTGAGCGAGAACGCCCCCGAGATCAGCGCCTGGGAGGCGATCACGGTGGCCACCGTCGCCAGCACGGCCAGGGGCCACACCGACCAGGCCGGAGCCATCTCGAACAGGGGGCTGGTGATCGCCGTCGGGTCCTGGAGGAGCTTGGCGCCCTGGCCGAAGTAGTTGAGCACCAGCGCCGGCAGCACCAGCGAGAACCAGCCGAAGGCGATGGGGCGCCGCCCGAAGTGGCCCATGTCGGCGTAGAGCGCCTCACCGCCGGTGACCACGAGGAAGATCGACCCCAGGGCCAGGAAGGCGTCGAAGCCACCCTCACCGAAGAACCGCACGGCGTGGATCGGGTTGACGGCGGCCAGCACCGACGGCTCGTTGACGATGTTCACGACACCGAGCAGGGCCAGCACGCCGAACCACACGAGCATCACCGGGCCGAACACCCGGCCGATGCCCCCGGTGCCCTTGCGCTGCACCAGGAACAGCACGACCAGGATGACCACCGAGACCGGGATCACCCAGTCCTTCAGCGCCGGCGAGGCCACCTCGAAGCCCTCCACCGCCGACAGCACGCTGATGGCCGGGGTGATCATGCCGTCGCCGTAGAGCAGGGCGGTGCCGAAGACCCCGAGCAGCACCAGGGTGGCGATGCGTCTCGTCGAGCGGCCCTTGGGCGGGGCGACCAGCGACAGCAGCGCCAGGATCCCGCCCTCGCCACGGTTGTCGGCCCGCATCACCAGGGCCAGGTACTTGACCGAGATGATGATGATCAGCGCCCAGAAGGCGAGCGAGCAGGCGCCGAGCACGATCGGGTCGACGACCTCGAGGTGGTGGTGCTCGATCGCCTCGCGGAAGGCATAGAGCGGGCTCGTGCCGATGTCGCCGTAGACGATGCCCAGCGCCCCCAGTGCCAGTGCCGCCGTGCCGGCGTGGGCATGGGGGTGGGCATGGGGCTGGTCATGGGGCTGGTCATGGGGCTGGTCATGGGCGGCTGGGGTGTGCGCCGGGTCGGTCGGGGCCGGGTCGGTCGGGGCCGGGTCGGGCTGGGGTGCGTTCGGTTGCTCGTCGGCCACGTCGGCGAACCCTACCGACCCCACTGGGCCCCTGCGCCGGACGGTCGGTAGGGTCCCCGGCCATGGCAGCGGACGTGATCGTGGTGGGCGCCGGCCCGGGGGGCATGGCGGCGGCGGTGGCGGCGGCCGACGCCGGCGCGACGGTGCTGGTGCTCGAGGCACTCGACGACATCGGCGGCAACGCCGTGTGGTCCACCGGGTACCTCGCCTTCACGGGCTTCGACATGCAGGAGGAGGCCGGCCTGGCCGACAGCGTCGAGCAGTTCATGGCCGACGCCGGCGCCGAGGTGGAGCTGCAGCGCGAGCGCTACGGGATCGTCTGGGACGAGGCCCTCACCCGCGCCTACGTCGAGGGCTCGGGCGAGACCTACCGCTTCCTGCGCCGCTACGGCGTGACCTTCAACCGCTTCATCGAACGGCCCCGCCAGCACACGGTGCACCGCATGGTCGCCCTGGACGACACCTGGTCGCTGCGCCGGGCCTACCGACGCGCCTTCGAGGAGCGCGGGGTGACGGTGCGCTGCGGCATGCGGGCCCGTCGGCTGATCGTCGAGGACGGCTGGGTCGTGGGCGTGCGCGCCGAAGGGCCCGACGGGACGGTCGAGGACCTGCGGGCGACGCGCGGGGTGGTGCTGGCCACGGGCGGCTACCAGGCCGGGTCCGAGGTCCGCCGCCGCTACCAGCCCGAGCACCTGGCCGCCACCCCCTACCTGGGCGTGCCCACCTGCAGGGGGGACGGGCACGTGATGGGCCAGGCCGTGGGCGGCGACCTCATCAACATGACCATGGTCCAACCGCTCGTGATCGTCGCCTCCTCCCTCGTCGAGGACTCGATCGCCGTCAACGCCCGGGGCGAGCGCTTCCACGACGAGGCCGGCCCCTACGACGACCGGGTCGCCGCCCTCGGCCACCAGCCGGCCCGGCGGGCCCACTACGTCTTCGACGGTCGGACGGCGGCGCGTCGGCGGGGGCTCGTCGACCAGATGCCCGAGCCGGCGGTCAGCGCCGACACGTTGGACGGTCTGGCCGAGCTGATCGACGTACCCGCTGCCGGGCTGCGGGCCACGGTCGAACGGTGGAACGCGATCGTGTCGTCGGGGACCGACCGCGACCCCGATCACGGCCGGGTCGTGCTGCCTGCCGACCGCATCGGCATCGTCGAGGGGCCCTACCACGCCGTGCGGATGGTCGTCGGCGTGAACTTCCCGGCCGGCGGGTTCCGGGTGACCGACCGCATGGCGGTGGTCGACGTGTTCGGCGAGGCCGTCCCCGGGCTGTGGGCCGCCGGCGACACCGTCGGTGGTGTCAACCCGTGCCTGGGCCTGGGCGGCATCCACATCTGCTCGGCACTCACGCTCGGCCGCCTGGCCGGCGAGGCCGCCGCCCGCGGTGACCTCGGTCGGGCCACCGAGCTCCCCCCGGCCGCCGAGCTCCCGCCGCCGCGCGCCACCAGCCGGCCCGCCTCCGACCGGCCCGCCTCCGACCGGCCCGAGGCGGCGATGGCCATCGTGCACCTCACGCCCCCCGGCCCGACCGCCCGCTGAGCCGCGGCCGGGTCCGTGAGGCCGGGTCCGTGAGGCCGGGTCCGTGCGGCCGGGTCCTTGAGGCCGGGTCCGTGAGGCCGGGTCCGTGAGGCCGGGTCCGTGAGGCCGGGTCCGTGAGGTCGGGTCCGTGAGGCCGGGTCCGTGCGGTCGGGTCCGTGCGGCCGGGTCCGTG
>JBIKWW010000157.1:0-7750 GCA_044356125.1 Acidimicrobiia bacterium | reverse complement strand
GGAGAACATGTTCGAGCCGACGAGCGCCTTCCAGCGACCCCGGGCCGTGGACCGCACCATCAAACAGGGCGACATCCTCCTGCTCGAGCTGGGCGCCCGCGACGCCCATGGCTACGAGGCCCAGACCGGCAAACCGATCATCTTCGGGCCACCCCCGCCCGACTACCGCGACATGCTCGAGGTCTGCCTCGAGGCCTACCACGCCATCGTCGACGTGCTGAAGCCCGGATGCACGGCCGCCGACATCCGCCGGGCCGGACAGGTGATCTGGGACCGCGGCTACACGGTCGTGGCGCCGCTCGTGCACGGTGTGTTCAACCCGATCGATGCGGGACCGTTCGTGGGAACCTCCCACCGGCCCGACAAGGACATCACCCTGCGGCCCGGGATGGGGCTGTGCGTGGAGATCCACCCCTGCAGCGAGGACATCATCAAGGGGGTCTTCCTCGGCGACACCTTCGTGATCACCGAGGACGGCAACCGCTGCGTCAACCAGCTCGCCCCGGTCGTCTACGAGATCTGAGCGGAAGCGCCGATGCCAGCGACCACGCCCGGCCCTCGGGCTTCAGGCACCCCAGCGGGGGGAGAGATCGAGCTCGATGCCGATCTGGTCGCACACCCGCATCACCGTGTGGTCGACGATGTCGGCCACGCTGGTCGGGCGCACGTACATGGCGGTCACCGGAGGGAAGATCACGGCGCCGGCCTCGGCCGCGGCCGTCATCTGGCGCAGGTGGCCCACGTGCAGGGGCGCCTCACGCACGAGCAGCACGAGCGGCTGGCGCTCCTTGAGCCGCATGTCGGCGGCCCGCACGATGAGCGACTCGTCGTAGCTGTTGGCGACGGCGGAGAGCACCTTCACCGAGCAGGGAGCCACCACCATCGAGTGCACGCGGAAGCTGCCCGATGCGATCGGCGCCGCCAGATCGGCGTCGTCGTGCACCACGTGGGCCAGCGAGGCGACCTCGTCAGCCGTCAGGTCGGTCTCATGGGAGAGCGTCGTCGCCGCCCCCGCCGACATCACCAGATGGGTCTCCACCCCGGGAACGGTCCGCAGCACCTCGAGCAGGCGGATGCCGTAGATCGAGCCGCTGGCGCCCGACATGCCCACCACGACACGCTTCATCACCGAGAGGATGTCACAGATGATCGTTGAGGTCGACGGAGCCCGTCGGGAGATCGAGCTCGAAGCGGTGATCGTCGCCGGGTACACCGGCCGCGACCGCGAGGCCGTGCTGCACCACATCCACGAGCTCGAGCAGATCGGCGTCCCACCGCCCGCGTCGGTGCCCTTCTACTGGCGCTTCCCGTCATGGCTGGCCATGCCCACCGAGCGGGTCGAGGTGGTGGGCTCGGGCACCTCGGGCGAGGCCGAGGTGGTGCTGCTCGTCGACGGCGACGAGATCCTGGTGACCGTCGGATCGGACCACACCGACCGCCGTGCCGAGGCCATCGACATCGGCCTGTCCAAGGCGATCTGCCCCAAGCCGGTGGCGGCGAAGGCCTGGCGGGCCGAGGAGCTCGACGGTCGCTGGGGCGATCTGGTCCTGCGCAGCTGGATCACCGAGAACGGCGCCGAGGTGCTCTACCAGGAGGGTCCGTGCAGCTCACTGGTCGCTCCGCTCGATCTGCTGGCCGGGATCCCCTTCCGGCGGCCGTACCGCTTCGCCCTGTGGACGGGCACCGTCTCCGCCATCGGCGGCGTGCGACCGTCGGCCCGGTTCCGGGCCGAGCTCGCCGATCCCGGCCGCGGCCGGTCCATCGGCATGACCTACGACATCGTCAGTCTGGAGGCCGCCGACGAGGCGGCCGGTATGAAAGGGCACTGAAACATGCTGCGTACGGGAGCCGAGTTCCTGGAATCGCTCGATGACGGCCGCCAGGTGATCCTCGATGGCGAGGTGGTCAAGGACATCGCCAACCATCCGGCCTTCGCCGGGGCCGCCCGCACGGTGGCGGGCATGTACGACGCCGCCATCGAGCGTCCCGACATCTACTGCTCGCCCGATCCCGAGACGGGCGAGCCTGTTCATCGATGGTGGATGACCCCGCGTTCGCGTGAGGACCTGGCGGCCCGGCGACAGTCGATCGAGGCGCTGTCGGAGCAGACCTGCGGGTTCCTGGGGCGCAGCCCCGATCACGTCGCCTCGTTCTTCGCCGGCTTCGCCGGATCGCTCCCGACGTTCGCGGCCGGTGGCCAGCAGTTCGCCGACAACGTCAGCCGGTTCCACCGAGATGCCAGCCGCAGCGGCCAGTACGTCAGCTACGTGATCATCCACCCGACGGTCGACCGGACCCGGGCGCCCCACGAGCAGTACCAGCCGAACCTGTACGTGAGCGTGGCGGGGGAGCGTGACGGTGGCATCGTGCTGCGGGGCGCCCAGATGCTGGGTACCGGCTCGGTGCTCAGCGACTGGATCTTCGTGAGCTGCATCCTCCCCCTGCCCAAGGGCAGCGAGGACTACGCCATCTCGCTCGTCGTGCCCGCCGCCGCCCCGGGGCTGCGCATCTACCCCCGCCGCTCCTACGCCTCGGGCAACACCGGCGGCTTCGACTACCCCCTGAGCTCGCGCTTCGACGAGACCGACTCGCTCATGGTCTTCGACGACGTTTTCGTACCGTGGGAGCACGTGTTCGTCTACCGCGACATCGACATCACCGCCGCCCAGTTCCACAAGACGGCCGCCCACTCCATCGGCAACACGCAGGCCCAGATCCGCTTCGCCGTGAAGACCCGCTTCTACGCCGGTCTGGCGCGCAGGATCGCCGACGGCAGCGGTGGCCTGGCCGACGTCAAGAACCGCCAGCGCCTCGGCCAGTACGCCGGAAAGGCGCACCTGCCCTACTCGTTCGTCCTGGCCGCCGAGGCGAACTCGTTCATCGACGAGTTCGGCGTCGCTCGCCCCGATCCCGCCGTGCTGTACGCCGCCATGAGCCTGCAGCCGCAGCTGATGAACGACCTCATCTACGGCCTGCGCGACATGGCCGGCGGCTCGGTGATCCAGCTCCCCTCGTCCTTCGGTTCTTACGACGATCCCGTGGCCGCCGCCGACATCGACCGCTACATCAGGTGGCCGAACGCCTCGTCCGACGAGCGCGTCAAGCTGCTGAAGCTCGTCTGGGACGCCGTCGGATCGGAGTTCGCGGGGCGTCACCTGCAGTACGAGATGTTCTACGCCGGGGAGCCCGGTGTGGTGGCCATGCGATCGTTCAACAACTACCCCTGGGGTGGCGCCACCGACCTCGTCGACCGCTGCCTGGCCGGCGTGGTGCCGCTGGAGCACCCCTCCTCGACGCGGCTGTGCGCGCCCGACGCCTGCCCATCGGACCGGTTCCTCACCGACCGGTTCCTGCCCGAATCCCGCTGACCCGATCCCGACCGCCGAACCCTGGAGCCGACCGTGCCCTTCTCCTTCGACAAGCCCGAGCTGGAGTTCTTCGACCCCACCGCCGACAGCCGGTTCTCCTGGACGCCGCTGCACGGCGACGCCACCGGTCAGCTGGCCGAGATGATCCTCTCCGGAGGGCACGAGAAGGGCTGGGTGACGCGGCTGCTGCGCTTCGACCCCGGTGCCGACACGACGCCCAACGGGACGCTGACCCACGACGTCTGGGAGGAGGTCTGGATCATCGAAGGTGAGATCACGGACCTGCGCCTCGGCCAGACCTTCACCAAGGGCATGTACGCCTCCCGGCCCCCGGGCATGGAGCACGGCCCGTGGACGTCGTCCACCGGCGCGCTGACCTTCGAGATCCGCTACCCCGATCCGCGGGCCTGAGGGGCCGGCCGTGACCTCGACCGACGACACCGTCGGCCCGCTCGACCTCCGCTTCCGGACGGCCCTGGCACGGATGGCCGCCGCCGGGCGCATCCGGTCCGTGACGCGGAAGGTCGATCCGCACCTCGAGGTCGCCGGGCTGATGAAGCGCCACGACGGTGACCAGGCCCTGCTGTTCGAGCACGTGGTCGGGTCGTCGGTTCCGGTGCTGGGCAACTTCCTGGCCAGCCCGGCCAACGTGATGGCGGCCTTCGGACTCGACCGTGACGGGGTGCGGGCGGCGACCCTGCGGGCGATGACCACCCCGATCCCGCCGGTGGTCGTGGAGTCGGGCCCGTCCCAGACGCACCGCATCACCGAGGACATCGACCTGGGGACGCTGCTGCCGGTGCTGCACCACGCTCCCGGCGACAGCGGCCGGTTCATCACCTCGGGGGTGATCATCGTCCGCGACCCCGTGACCGGCGTGCACAACGCCTCCTACCACCGCCTGCAACTCGTCGGCGGGAACCGGACCGCCATCAAGCTCGACTACGGACGCCACCTCCGCTCCGCCCACGAGCGGGCCATCGCCCTCGGGGTCGACCTCCACGTCGCCGTGTGCATCGGGCCCGATCTGTCGCTGCTGTACGCCGGCGCCCTGATGGGCTCGCAGATGCCCGAGGACGCCGACGAGCTCCACGCCGCCGGCGGTCTCCAGGGCTGTCCGCTCCGCATGGTCCGGGCGCTGACGTCGGACCTCCTCGTGCCCGCCGAGTGCGAGTTCGTGCTCGAGGCCCGGATCTCTGCGACCGAGACCGTGCACGAGGGTCCCTTCGCCGAGTTCCTGGGCTACGAGTCGGCCGACGGCCCGGCACCCGTGATGACGGTCGATGCCGTCACCCACCGCGACGATCCCGTGTACTTCGCCATCAACGGCGCCGGCCGCGAGACGGTCATGCTCCGCAAGTACGTGCTCGAGACCGCCGCGCTGCGTGCGATGAGGACCGCGGTGCCGATCGTCTCCGACGTCGAGATGACGCCGGGTGGCCTCTACCGCTTCCACCTCATCGCCCAGGTCGCCAAGCGCAGCCCGCAGCACGACGGCCTCCAGCGAAACGCCATCCTGGCCGCCTTCGCCGCCCTGAAGGACCTCGATCAGGTGATCGTGCTCGACGACGACATCGACATCCGCGACCCCGCCGATGTCGACTGGGCCCTGGCCACGCGCATGGAGGCCTCGCGGGATCTGGTGCTCATCCCCGGCGCCCGGGGCCACGAGTACGTTCGGGTGTCGGACCGGGGCATGCGGACCAAGCTCGGCATCGACGCCACCGTCAACTTCGCCGACCGGGCCCGGTTCGCCCGGGCTCCCTTCGCCGACGTTCGCCTCCTCGAGGGCGACTCGACGGTCGACGTCCGACGGTTCTGAGCCCTCGGACGCCGTGCCCGGCCCGCCGTCCCCGGGACGCTGTGGGCCTCAGATGCCGTGGGGCACCAGGTAGAACCAGATCGGCTGCTTCTCCCCTGCGTCGCGCATGGCCGCCCGGGCCCCGGTGACGGCCCTGCCCGCCTCGGTGTGGTGCAGGAACCAGCGTGTCGTCTCCCAGGCCGCCGGCGTGTGCTCCACCAGTGCCAGGGCCGCCGTCTCGTAGTAGCCGCGGATGTCCTGGGCCACGCGTGCCGGGACCCCGGGGATCCCCGCCTCCTTCCAGGGCGTCCCCTGGGCCACCCGTACGAAGGCGGCGACGGCGTCGGGGATGGCATCGGTGGGCACGACGCGTTGGGCGCCGATGCGGTCACCGAAGCGGGCGACGGCCCGCTCGTAGGCCGGGCGCAGGCCCCTGGCCTCGTCGACGGCGGGAGGCAGGGAGGGATCGTGCCGCGGCGGGATCGGGCACGACACGGCGCTGGTGCCGTCGTCGACGATCGCCTCGGGGAAGGTCTCGACCACCTGCTGCGTCGCCCGTTCGACGAGGCCGAACGCGTGCTCGAGCACCCGGTGCTGGAAGTCGGGGTCGCCGGGGCGCCCGAGCGGACGGCCCAGGGGGAAGTCGCAGAACAGGCCGCGGGGCGGAGCGGTCCGCTCGATCTGCGAGCGCTGGGAACCGAGCGCGATGGTCGCCATCCCGGCGCTCTCGAACACGTGCGCGAGCACACCCACGGTGCGCGTGCAGAGGGGTCAGACCGGGGTGAGCAGGACGACGTCGACTCCTTGCTCGCGCAACCAGGCGGCTCCCGCCGGGCCGGAGTCCAGTCGGACCGAGGACAGCTCGAACTGGTTGCCCGCGTAGGCGAGGTGGTGTCGGGCCACGCGGCCGATGCGGCCCCGGGCCGCCAGCTCGTCGAGGCGGTCGATCGGGAACACCACGTTGGGATCGGCGGCGAAACCGGTGGCGTCGAAGTTGGGCGACCAGTGGCCGAGCATCCAGTCACGGCGTTGCCCGTCGAGGACGCGGTAGCTGGTGTCGCCACCGGAGAAGTCGGGCTGGTCGGGGTGGTGCAGCGAGGCCGTCGTCACGATGGCGACGGTGGCCTCCCGGAGGGGAGCCGGCGTGGTGAACGCCGTGGTCTCGAAGACGGGGCAGTCGATCTCGGCGGTGAGCGCCTTGACATCACGGTCGGCCATGGACGCACCGTAGGGGAGCGGGTCAGGGCAGCGCCAGGATGCGGCGGACCTCGGCGATGGCGGCGTCGTGGTCGCTCACCAGCATCGCCTGCATGCCCACCGCCCGGGCCCCGTCGACCATGACCGGAAAGTCGTCGAGGAACAGCACCTCCTCGGCAGGCACGCCCACCAGGGCCGAGGCCAGGCGGTAGATCGCCGCCCCGGGCTTGCGGGCGCCGACCTCCCACGACAGCACCTTGGCGTCGAGATCGGCATCGGCCGGGGTGAATGCGTCCCAGGCCTCCTGCCATTCGCGCACCACGTTGGACACCACGCCCACCTTCCGCCCGGTCGCCCGAACGTCGTGCAGCAGCCGGTGCATCCCGTCGTGGGGCCGCAGGTTCCGGATGCCGAAGCCCGGCGACGCGGGGTCGAGCAGACGGCGCACCTGCTCCTCGTGCTCGCCCAGGCCCCGCAGCAGGTCGTCGAGGCTGATCTCGCCCCGCTCCAGGCGGTGGATGGGTTCGTCGCCGTCGCCGGAGGAGGCGAAGGCGTGCAGCAGCGTCGGCCCGACCTGATGGAGATCGACCCCGGCCGCGACGGCGGCGGCCACCATGGCGGGCCCCAGAGGGGTGGTGAGGACCCCTCCGGCATCGAACAGCACGGCACGGATCGGTGGCTGCGGGGACCCGGTCATGGCGAGCAGTCTGCTCCGGCCGGTACGGTCCGCCGTCATGGACGTCGGTCACCTGCAGATCCTTCCCGTGTTCGACGGCGTGGCCCGGGTGCCCGCCGCCGAGGTGCTCCGCTACGGGGGTTCCGGAGCTGATCCCTACGGTCCCCACGCCCGCTTCCTCGACGACGGGCACCTGGAGCTGGCCCTCGGCGGGTTCCTGGTGCGCACCGGCGACCGGGTGGTGGTGATCGACTGCGGCCTCGGTCCGATGAACCGTCCTCCGTTCCAGGGCGGAGCCTTCCTGGATTCGCTGGCCGCCCACGGCGTGTCGCCCGAGGACGTCACCGATCTCGTCTTCACCCATCTGCACTTCGACCATGTCGGCTGGGCCACCCAGCAGGGCCGGATCGTGTTCCCCAACGCCACACCGCGCTGCCACCGCGCCGACTGGGCCCACTTCGTCGACGGCGGCGATCAGCGGGCCGCGGCCAAGCTCGCCCCGCTCACCGACCGCATGGAGTTCTGGGAGGCCGACGGCACGGTCCTGCCCGGCATCGACGTCCAGGGCGCCCCCGGCCACACCCCGGGCTCGACCATCGTGGTCGTCACCGACGGCGGGGAGAAGGCCCTGCTGCTGGGCGACGTCGTCCACTGCCCCATCGAGCTCGTCGAGGACGACTGGGAGGCCCTGTTCGACGTGGACGCCGC
>JBIKWW010000156.1:0-7767 GCA_044356125.1 Acidimicrobiia bacterium | reverse complement strand
CCTCGGCCTGCTGGGCGAACGCGAGTGACACGGCCGACCCGCCGGCGGCGACGAGGACGGTCTTGCCGGCCGTGCCGAGGAAGCTGCGGCGGGTGGTTCTCCGGGCGAGCCAGCGGGCCCCGGCCTCGGTCACACGGTCGAGCACGGGAAGGGTCATCGGGTCACTCCCCGGGTAGGTCCGCCGGCGCTGCCGACGGCGTCGAGACGGGCCTCGCGCACCAGCTCCTCGATCTGCTCGAGGGTGTTGGCCACCCCTCGGCCGACGACGGAGCCGCCCCGTTCGACGACGACCACGTAGGGCGTCGAGCGCACGTTGAAGGCGTCGAACACCGGGCGGGTGGTCTCGGACAGGTCGACGGTCTGCAGGCGCAGACCGGGCTCCTGGCGGGCCAGTGCGTCGAGCGAGGGACGCAGTTCCCGGCACACGGTGCAGGTGGGCGAGGTGAAGGCGACGAGGGTGAGCGGCGACACGGCCCAGTCGAGGCCGACGTCGGGGGCGGGGGTGTCGAGCTCGGGGCCCTCGCCGGCGAAGTGGGTGCCCATGGGTGCGACCCGGGCGTGCAGGACCCCGATCTGGCGGGCCAGCGCGACCACGGCCAGGCCGAGCACGGCGACGGCCACCCACAGCATCACGTACGAGACGAGCCAGGCGCCGCTCATCGGGCCGCCCCCCGGATGGCGGCGGTGGACCAGAGCGCGCCGGTGGTCGACCGGACGGTCGTGAGCTGGACGGCCACGGCGGCGATCACGGTGGCGGCCGTCATGGTCACGACGGCGGCGAACGACGGGACCGAGCGCACCGGGTCGGAGGCGGCGCCGGCGACGGCGGCCGCCGCCAACAGAGCCCCGTTACGCACCAGGGTGGCCGCCGTGACCGGGGCCGAGGCGGCCCCGAAGCAGGCGCAGCGCACCGGTTCGGCCGGTCGGCGGGCCAGTACCCGGGCGATCAGCACGGAGAACGCCGTGAGCAGGGCGGTGGCGGCCACGGCCCCGGGCCGGGGGACGGCGAGGAGGGCGACGGCGACGGCCAGCTCGGCCCAGGGCAGGAGACGGGCGATGGCGGGGGCGAGGCGGTCGGGGAGGCCGAAGGACACGACGGCCCGGGCGGTGGCCCCCGGGGCGCGGAGCTTGGCCAGCGCCGCGGTGGCGAGGACGGCCGACAGCCCCACGGCCGAAACCGTGCCGAGGTCGGTGATCAGCGCTGTCGTGGTGGAACGGGTCATGGGTGGAATCGGCTTCCGTCGGGCCGGTGCGACCGCTCCGGGAGCGTAGTGGACCTCGGCCGCCAACCTCCGGGAGCCGGAACGGCGGTGGCGATCGGGGGTCGCGTCGGTCCCGTCACGGGTCCCGTCGCCGGACGATCCCGGGCGCTGTCAGGGCCGACCGATCTCACCGGCCCGGTAGTGGCGCCGGCAGAGCAGCTCGTAGGTGACGACGTCACCGAAGAGCGGGGTCGCCTCGGGCGCCGGGTCGCCGGTGTCGCCGACGACCACGACCTCGCCCTCGTAGACGATCACCCCGTTGACGATCCGGGCGTTGTGCGTGGCCCGTGCCCCGCACCAGCAGCGGGCCTCGACCTGGAGCTGGATCCGCTCGTCGGCGACCTCGAGCAGGCGGGTCGTCCCCGGGAACAGGCGGCCCCGGAAGTCGGTGATCAGGCCGAAGGCGTACACGTCGGCACCGAGCACGTCGACGACGACGGCGAGCTGGTCGGCCTGCTCGGGTGTGTAGAACTGGGCCTCGTCGCAGACGAGGTAGTCGATCCCGGCGTGGCGGGTGGCGTGGTCCGACGCCAGCCGGAACAGGTCGGTCCCGGGCGTGACGAGCGTGGCCTCGATGGACAGGCCGAGCCGGCTGGACACCCTGGCCCCTTCCCGGTCGAGCTGCGTGAGCAGCAGGCCGCGCTGGTGTCGGCGGGAGAGGTTGTGGTGGATCTGGAGCGCGAGCGTGCTCTTGCCCGAGCCCATGGTTCCGAACGAGAAGCGCAGCACCCCCACGGGCGCCAGAGGCTAGGTGCTGGGGGCGCCCGGCGGGTCAGCCGCCGACGGTGTCGGGCGGGTCAGCCGCCGACGGTGTCGGGCGGGTCGGCGGGTCGGGCGGGTCCGGCAGGTCGGGCGGGTCGGGCGGGTCGGGCGGGTCGGGCGGGTCAGCCGCCGACCGTGGTGATGCGCACGACGCCCCGGCGAACGGGGGTCGTCACCCGGTCGGCGGGGACGCCGGCGGCGGCGAACCATCCGAGCAGGTCCTCCTCGGTCGGGAAGGCGATGCCCGAGGGGCGGGCCAGGGCCTGGGCGAGACGCCCGACGGGCGTGGTCGCCGGGGTGAGCCACATGAGGAAGGCCCGGCCGTCGGGGCGCAGCACCCGCGACAGCTCGGCCACGGCCCGGGCCCGGTCCCCGATCTCGTTGAGGGAGCCGCCCATGGCCGATCCGGCGAGCACACCGTCTCGCACGGGGAGGTGCTGGGCCATGGCCCGGACGGGAGCGACGGGGAGGGTGCCGGCGCGCAGGGCGGTGCGCCGCAGGAAGGGCAGGGAGTGGTCGACGGCCAGCACGGGCGACCCGGCGGCGGCCAGGGTGCGGCCGTAGAGGCCCTCGGAGCAGGCGATGTCGATCAAGGGCCGGTCGGCGGCCGGGCGGAGGTGGTCGACCAGCAGGCCGAGCTCCTCGGCGACGGGGAACGGCTGGCGCGAGAGCAGGCCGAGCGAGCGGACCCGCCACAGGCGCTCGTAGAGGTGGGGGACGGGCGGGACCACGTTGCTGAGCTGGGCGAGCGTGCGGTTCGGCCGGTGGGGGCCCATGGCGTGCCAGATGCCGCCCCGGACGTCGCTGACCTTGCCGCACGAGGGGCAGGAGAGCCCGCCGTCGATGATGCGCCCGCCGCCGGGCACGGGCCGGGTCGGGGTCAGGTCGCCGGATCGGCACCAGGGGCAGACGAGCAGGGGGAGGAGGTCGGCCAGCATGGTTCAGCCCACCGTCACCGGTCGGGGGCGGTAGCGCAGGACGATGGAGTCCCCGCCGATCCGCTCGACGGCCTCGAGCCCGAGGCGGGCGTCGATGGGGGTGTCGGTCCCGGCCAGGCGGGTGCCCGAGCCGAAGCAGCGGGGCTCGACGGTGACCACGGCCCCGGTGAGCAGGTCGGAGTCGAGGAAGGCCCGGTAGACCACGTTGCCGCCGAGCACGGCGACGCGCCGGCGGCCGTCGGCCCGCAGCCGGCCGATGATCGTGGCCGGGTCGGCGTCGGTGAACTCCAGCGCCCCGGGTCGGGTGTCCCCGGCGTAGGCGTGGGGCCTGCGGGTCATCACGATGCGACGCCTCGCTGGTGAGCAGCCGGGGAGGATGGCCGCCCGTTCGACGTCGTAGGTGCCGCTGCCGAACACATGGGCGTCGAAGCCCGCCAGTTCGGAGCGGAAGTGGGCCTGGTCGTCGGGCGACGTCCAGGCCGTGCCCGGTGCGGCGTGCCGGGTGATGCAGCCATCGAGGGAGATGGCGGCGATGAGCACGACGTCCACGGGGGCGACGCTACCGGCGGGCGCGGGCAACGGCGGCCGGGGTCAGGCACGGGCGACGGCCACCGTGACGGTCAGCCCGTCGCCCACCTCGGCGGTCGCCCCGCCCGCCGGCGGTGGGCCGGATTCCAGCTCGACCGTGGTGGCCAGCACCTCGCCGGCCAGGAACGCCTGGTGTCGGCGTACGGCGTCGAGCACGGCGTCGGGGCCGCTGACGGTCAGGTCGATGCGGTCGCTCACCCGCAGGCCGGCGTCACGGCGGGCCTGCTGCACGACGCGCACGACGTCGCGGGCCAGGCCCTCCTCGCGCAGGGCGTCGGTGACCGTCAGGTCGAGTGACACCACGCCGCGGTTCCCGGGCAGGGCGGCGGCGGCCGCCGCGTCGGCGGCCTGCAGTCGCATCGCGTACTCGCCCTCCTCGAGCACGATCCCGGCGGCGACGGGTCGGCCCGTCGCCGGATCGGTCGTCCACTCCCCCCGCTTCACCGCCCCGATCACCTGCTGCACCTGCTTGCCCACGCGGGGCCCGAGGGCGGCGGGCACGACCTGCAGCTGGAACGTGCCGGCCGTGGCGACGTCGGTCGTGAGCTCCACCTCCTTCACGTTCAGCTCGTCGGCGATCACCGGAGCGAAGCGGCGCAGCCCCTCGGCATCGGGGTGGGCGACGGTGACCGACGCGAGCGGCAGGCGCACCCGCAGCCCCTGGGCCTTGCGGACGCTCAAGGCCGAGGAGCACAGGTCGCGCACGAGGTCCATGCCCGACACGAGGCCGGCGTCGGCCGGGTAGTCGTCGGCCGCCGGCCAGTCCTGCAGGTGCACCGAGCCGCCGTCACCGGTGAGCCCGGTCCAGATCTCCTCGGTGACCATCGGCAGCAGTGGGGCGGCCACCCGCACGAGCGTGTGCAGCGCCGTGTAGAGGGTGTCGAAGGCATCGCCGGCGTCGGCGGACTCCCCGTCCCAGAAGCGGTCCCGCGAGCGGCGGATGTACCAGTTGGTGAGGGTGTCGAGGAACGACCTGATCGATGCGCTGGCATTGAACAGGTCGTACGCGTCCATCTGCGCGCTGACGTCCTGGACCATCGTGTGGAGCTTGGCCACGAGGTAGCGGTCGAGCTCGGCCGGGGAGTCCGTGCGGAACGTCGCCCGGTGCCCGCTGGTGTTGGCGTAGAGCGAGAAGAAGTACCAGGCGTTCCACATCGGCAGGATCACCTGGCGCACGGCGTCGCGGAAGCTGTCGTCCTTCACCACGGCGTCGCCGCCGCGCAGCACCGTCGAGGACAGCAGCGCCCACCGGACGGCATCGGAGCCGTAGGTGTCGAACGACTCGTAGACGTCGGGGTAGTTGCGCTTGGACTTCGACATCTTCTCGCCGTCGGATCCGAGCAGGATGCCGTGGGCGAGACAGGTCGAGAAGCTGGGGCGGTCGAAGAGGGCGGTGGCCAGCACGTGCAGCGTGTAGAACCAGCCGCGGGTCTGGCCGATGTACTCGACGATGAAGTCGGCCGGGTAGTGGTGCTCCAGCCACTCCTTGTTCTCGAAGGGGTAGTGCACCTGGGCAAAGGGCATGGAACCGCTCTCGAACCAGCAGTCGAGCACCTCGGGCACGCGGCGCATCATCGACTGGCCGGTGGGGTCGTCGGGGTTGGGCCGCACGAGCTCGTCGACGAAGGGCCGGTGCAGGTCGGTCACCTCGACCCCGAAGTCGCGCTCGAGCTCGGCGAGCGAGCCGTACACGTCGACGCGCGGGTAGCGGGGGTCGTCGGACTTCCAGACGGGGATCGGCGATCCCCAGAAGCGGTTGCGCGAGATGGACCAGTCGCGGGCGTTGGCGATCCACTTGCCGAAGCTGCCCTCGCGCACGTGGGCGGGCACCCAGGTGATCTGCTGGTTGAGCTCGACCATGCGGTCGCGGATCCTGGTGACCTCGACGAACCAGCTCGACACGGCCCGGTAGATGAGCGGGTTGTCGCAGCGCCAGCAGTGCGGCACCGAGTGGTCGTAGGAGTCGAGGCGGACCAGCAGGCGGTTGGCCCGGAGGTCACGGATGATCTCCTTGTTGGCCTCGAAGACGTGCATGCCCTCGTAGGGCGGAACCTCGGCGGTGAAGCGGCCCTGCGGGTCGATGGGGTTGCGGACGGGGATCCCGGCAGCGTCGGTGACCACCTTGTCCTCTTCGCCGAAGGCCGGTGCGATGTGCACCACGCCGGTGCCGTCCTCGGTGGTGACGTAGTCGGCGGCGAGGACCTGGTGGGCGTTGGGCGTGCCGGCGAAGAAGTCGAACAGCGGCACGTAGCGCAGCCCGAGCAGCTCCGATCCGGTGAGGGTGAGGGTGGCGGTGGCGTCCTTGAGCTCCCTGGCGTAGGAGCCCAGGCGGGCCGTGGCCAGGATGTAGTTGGCCGGGCCCTCGGGCGTCTGCTCGGTCATCACCGTGTACTCGACGCCGGCGTTGACGGCGAGCGCCAGGTTCGACGGCAGCGTCCAGGGGGTGGTCGTCCAGGCCAGCACGAAGGTGCGCCCGGCGAGGCCGTCGACGGGATCGGTCAGCTCGAACATCGCCGTCACCGCCGGGTCCTGGCGGTTCTTGTAGACGTCGTCCATGCGCGTCTCGGTGTTGGACAGCGGGGTCTCGCAGCGCCAGCAGTAGGGCAGCACCCGGTAGCCCTCGTAGATCAGGCCCTTGTCGTGGAGCGTCTTGAACGCCCACATGACGCTCTCCATGTAGGGGAGATCGAGCGTCTTGTAGTCGTTCTCGAAGTCGACCCATCGGGCCTGGCGGGTGACGTAGCGCTCCCAGTCGCGGGTGTAGCGCAGCACCGACTCGCGGCAGGCGGCGTTGAACCGCTGCACGCCCATCTGCTCGATCTCGGGCTTGCCCGAGATGCCGAGCTGCTTCTCGGCCTCGACCTCGGCGGGCAGGCCGTGGCAGTCCCAGCCGAAGCGCCGCTCGACCCGGCGGCCGCGCATCGTCCGGTAGCGGGGGATGGCGTCCTTCACGTACCCGGTGAGGAGGTGCCCGTAGTGGGGGAGGCCGTTGGCGAAGGGAGGGCCGTCGTAGAACACGTACTCGTTGGCGCCGTCGGTGCCGGCGGGGCGGTGGGCCACCGATGCCCGGAAGCTGTCCTCGGCCTGCCAGCGCGCCAGGACCGACTCCTCGATGCGGGGGAACGACGGCGAGGACGGGACGTCGGGGTAGGGGGTGGCGCTCATCGGGGGTCGGTCTCCTGGCAGGCTCGGGTTCGATCCGTGCAGGGACGCTGGCCGACAGCTGTCGGCCCTCGCGGTACCACCCCGCTTGCCCGGGTCGCCCCGGGCCGCTCGTCGTCCGCGTTCACGGGCGGACCCGCCGGGTTCTACTGAGCCGGGCGGGAGCCCTGCCGTTCTTCCCGGAGCTCGGAGGTGATGGCCTCGTCAATGCCGTTGGGCACAGGCTACCGGCGGCTGGACGGGTCCCGGTGACGTATTCGCCCTGGCCAGGCCGCGAACCGGTCCCTGAGGGGCCCCTGGGAGGCCCCTGGGAGGCCATGCCGGGCCCGCGCCCCCGAGTGCTCACAGTTGGAGGTGAGCTGCCGATCAGGTGGGCATGCACTGCGATCTCACCCGTACGTCGTCGGGCCACGGGCGACCGGAGTGCCGCCTACCCGCACGCTCGACCATCGGACCAGGCTCATGATCAAGCTCACCCGGCTGCGACACAGCGAACCCTTCTACCTGAACCCTGATTTCATCGAGCGGATCGACGTGTACGTCGACACCATCGTCCGTCTGGTCTCCGGCACCGAGTACATCGTCGAGGAGTCCGCCGACGAGATCATCAGCGAGATCATCGCCTACCGGGGAGCGATCCTCGCTGCGCTGCCCGATCTCCACGAGCACCGCACGGACGCTCCGGTCGCGCCGATCGTGGCGGTCGCCGCCGTCACCGGGACGTCCAACACCACCGGGGCGAGGCTCCTGGGAGAGGTCGAATCATGAAGGCCACCCTGATCGGGCTCATCATCGCCATCGTCGGGACGATCTTCGGCGGCACCGTCAAGGGTGTGAACCCGGTGATGCTCGTCACGAACATCCCGGCCATCCTCATCGTGCTCGTGGGCGCGCTCGGCGCCACCATGGCGAGCTTCGAGATGAAGGCTACGTCGAACGTCTTCAAGGCGATCATGAAGGCCATCCTCCCCAAGCCGTTGCCGGATCCGGCCGAGAACGTGAAGCGGATCGTCGAGTACGCCAACCGCGCTCGCCACAACGGCATCCTCTCGCTG
>JBIKWW010000001.1:0-24606 GCA_044356125.1 Acidimicrobiia bacterium | reverse complement strand
CCCGCAACGGGCGTGACTCCCAGGCCAAGCGCCTCGGGGTGAAGGTGGGCGACGGCGGCGCGGTGAGCGCCGGGTCGATCATCGTGCGGCAGCGGGGCACGGGGATCCACCCCGGGGCCAACGTCGGGCGAGGGGGCGACGACACGCTCTTCGCCATGGTCGACGGGTCGGTGCGCTTCGGCTCCCGCCGGGGCCGCAAGTACGTGTCGATCGACGCCGCCGACACCGCCGAGGCCGGCGCCTGATCGCCGCAACAGCCCGGGGCGTCCGCACTGCGACGCCGAACCACACAGGCCGGCGCGCTGCCGGCCTGTGGCGCGTCCGGGCCCGGATCACGAGGAACGGCTGATGAGCGGGTTCGTCGACGAGGCCCAACTGCACGTCAAGGGCGGCGACGGCGGGGCCGGGGCGGTCGCCTTCCGCCGCGAGCCGTTCGTGCCCCAGGGCGGGCCCAACGGCGGCAACGGGGGCGACGGGGGTGACGTCTGGGTCGTCGCCGACCGCAACGTCGCGTCCCTGCTCGCCTTCCGGGACCACCCGTTCCGGCGGGCCGAGGACGGCACCCACGGCGGCGGCAACGGCCGTCACGGCCGCAACGGCGGCGACACGGTGGTGAACGTGCCGGTCGGAACCGTCATCAGCGATCTCGACGGCAACGTCGTGGCCGACCTGGCGGCCGAGGGCCACCGCTGGAAGGCCGCCGGCGGCGGTCGGGGAGGACGGGGCAACCAGAGCTTCCTGTCCAACCGACGCCGCGCCCCCAACTTCGCCGAGCAGGGCGAGGTCGGCGAGGAGCGCTGGTGCAACCTCGAGCTCAAGCTGATGGCCGACGTCGCCCTCGTCGGCTTCCCCAACGCCGGCAAGTCGACGCTCATCTCGGTGATCTCGGCGGCCCGGCCCAAGATCGCCGACTACCCGTTCACGACCCTCGAGCCCAACCTCGGTGTCGTGCGGCTGGGCGGGTGGGGGACCGACGCCGATCCCCGCGGCGACGTCGAGTTCGTCGTCGCCGACATCCCCGGCCTCATCGAAGGGGCCAGCGAGGGCCGGGGGCTCGGGTTCCAGTTCCTCCGCCACGTCGAGCGGGCCCGGGTGCTGCTCGTGCTCGTCGACCTCAGCGCCGACCAGAGCCCCTCCCGTCAGGAGGAGGTGCTCGTCGAGGAGTTGCGCCGCTACCGCCCCGAGCTGGCCGAGCGCCCGCGTCTGGTCGTGGGCACCAAGCTCGACGTCATCGGGGCCCTCGGCGCTCCCCGCGAGGACCTCGAGCTCCTCGTGCCCGACGCCCCCGGCCTGTGCATCTCGGCGGTCACCGGAGCGGGGGTGACCGAACTGCTGCGCGCCCTGGTGCCGCTCGTGCAGGCGGCCCGGCGCAGCGAGCCCCGCGGCGAGCTCTACGTGGTGCACCGCCCGGCCGAGGACGCCCTCGAGATCCGACGCGACGACGACGGCGCGTGGGTCGTGCTCGGCCGCGAGGCGCTGCGGGCGGTGGCGCTCTCCGATCTGACCAACCCTCAGGTCATCGCCGAGCTGCAGCGCCGCATCAGCCGATTGGGCATCGACCGTGCCCTGGCCCGGGCCGGGGCCCGCACCGGTGACGTGGTCCGCATCGGTGCCTTCGCCTTCGACTACGAAGGCTGACCGGAGCGTCGTGCCGTGGCCACCGTCGTCGTCAAGATCGGGACCTCATCGCTGACGGACGAGCGCGGCCTGATCCAGCGGGCCGCCATCGAGCGGGTCGCCGACGAGGTCGCGGCGCTGCGCCGACGGGGTGACCGGGTGGTGGTGGTCTCGTCGGGAGCCGTGGCCGCCGGCCTCGAGGCGCTCGGCATGGGGGACCGTCGGCCGTCGGACATGCTCACCAAGCAGGCGGTCTCGTCGGTCGGCCAGAGCCGCCTGATGCGCACCTGGGACGACACCTTCGCCCGGCTCGGCATCGTGAGCGGCCAGATGCTGCTCGTCCCCGGGAACTTCTTCGACCGGACCCAGTACCTCCACGCCCGCCAGACGTTCCTGCGCCTGCTCGAGCTCGGTGTCGTGCCCGTGGTGAACGAGAACGACGCCGTGTCCGATGCCGAGCTGCGCTTCGGCGACAACGACCGCATCGCCGCCCTCGTCGGCCACCTCATCGCCGCGGACGTGCTCGTGCTGCTCACCGACATCGCCGGGCTGTACACGGCCGATCCGCGCACCGATCCGGCCGCCACCTTGGTGCGACGGCTGGAGGCGGTCACCCCCGAGGTTCTGGCCATGGCCGGCGGCACCGGTTCGGCCCGGGGCAGCGGGGGCATGACCTCCAAGCTGCAGGCGGCCCGGATGGCCTCGCTGTCGGGCGTCCGGGCGGTCATCGCCTCGGCCACCCGCCCGCGGGTGGTGGTCGACGCAGCCGACGACGTGGACGGGGTGGGTACGGTCGTTGCCGCCCACGCCCGGCCGCTCAGCGCCCGCAAGCTGTGGATCGGCTTCGCCGGCGAGGTCGAGGGCCGGGTGGTCATCGACGGCGGAGCCGTACGGGCGCTGACCGAGCGGGGCACCTCGCTGCTGCCCGCCGGCGTCGTGGGGGTCGTCGGCGACTTCGACGAGGGCGCCACCATCGAGATCGCCGACGGCGACGGGCGCGTGATCGCCCGGGGGCTGGCCCGCTACAGCGCCGAGGGGGCCCGCGCCGTGGCCGGCCGTCGGTCCGCCGACCTGCCCGAGGAGGCCCCCACCGTGCTCGTGCACCGAGACGACCTCGTGCTGCTCTGAGCCGGCCGGTGCCGGCCGGTGCCGCTCAGCGGGTGCGGGTGAACTGCCCCTCAGCGGGTGCGGGTGAAGTCCAGGCGCCGCCGGGCGGTGTCGACGCCGGTCAGGCGCAGCTCGACGACGTCACCCGGCTCGACGCCGCGCAGCCGTACGCGCACGGCGACGGCAGGATCGTCGATGTGCACCGTGGCCGGTCCCGACGGATCGGTCTCCACCACCACGGCCTCGAAGCGGCGCCCGATGGCGGGCTCGAGCATCAGGCACTCGGCCAGGTCGATGGCCGCGCGGTCGATCCTGGCCGCACGGCCGTCGGCGTCGTCCATGAGCTGCGGGAGCCGGGGGAGAGCTTCGTCCACGAAGTCGGGCACGGGCTCGCCGTTCATCTGCGCGCTGACGAGCTCCAGCACGAAGCGGTCGGCCAGCCGGCGCATGGGTGCCGTGACATGTGCGTAGGGCGCGGCCATGGCAGCGTGCCAGGGTGCCGGGCCACTGCCGTCGGTCCGTAGGTATGCATACGATGCGCCGCCCCCGGCCCGACGGGCCGCCATCAGCAGGGCGGCCGCCCGGGGCTCGGTGGCATCGATGCGGGCGACGAGGTCGCGCAGGGACTCGTCGGGGGCCCAGTCGATCCCGAAGGAGGCGGCGGTCCGGCGCAGCGACGCCACCTCGCGGTCGGTCGGGTCGGCCATCATGCGGAACAGACCGGTCCCGGCCCCGATCATGGCCGAGGCCACGGCCAGGTTGACCGCCAGCGACATCGACGCGTTGACCTCCTCGGAGGCCTGCCGGGCGGCGAAGCGCAGGCGGATGCCGCCCGGTACGGCGGCATCCTCGACGACCTCCTGCTCCGGGGTGTCGATGCGGAACGCTCCCCGACGCCGCTCGCCGTCCTGCATGCGCCGGGCCAGTTCCCGGACCGGCTCGGGGAGGTCGTCGGGGGTGGTGGTCTCGTAGGCGAGCTTGGCCCGGCTGCGGACCAGGGCCCGGCGGACGCGCCGCAGCGTGGGGGTGGCGTCGGGGGCCACACCGACCTCCAGCACCACCGCCGGACGCGGACCGTCGGGCAGCAGCGACGCCGCCCCCGAGCTGATGACCCGGGGGTAGAGCGGCGTGGAGCCGTCGGGGGCGTAGACGGTGACGGCCCGCCGCCAGGCCTCGGCATCGATGGCGTCGCCGGGCACCACGAAGGCGGCCACATCGGCGATGGCGTAGTGGACGACCACGGTGCCACCGTCGCGTCCGACGACGAAGGCCTGGTCGAGGTCGGTGCTCGTCGCCGGGTCGAGGGTGACGAAGTCCAGCTCCGTCAGGTCGACCCGGTCCACCGGGCGGGGGCCGGCGGCGACCCGTTCGGCGGCCAGGCGGGTCACCGCGTCAGGAAAGGCGACCGGGATCCCGGCCTGCTCCCTGATGAGCCGGAGGCCGTCGTCGAGGCGCCGGGCGACGGCCCGGTCGGCGCGCAGCGACCGCACCATCGGATCTCCGGTCGGTCTTCGTCAGCGCGCTGACGATCGGGCCGCTCAGGCTCCCGGCTGGGGAGTGCCGGGCGCAGGAGCCGACGCCGGAGCGGCGGCCTCGCCGAGCCCGAGCTGGGCCTTGATCTGGGAGAGGCGGGCCTGGGCCTCGGTGTTGGCCGCGGCCTGCTCGACCTCCAGCATGCGGGACTCGACGGTCGTGCTCTGGAGCTCGGCGGCGCCGCTGGCCTTGGCGTAGCGGGCCTCGATCTTCTGGCGGACCTCGTCGAGCGAGGGGACGTCGCCGCCCACCTGCTCGGTGAGCTGCGCCATCGTCGTGTTCATCTGCTCCTGCATCTTGGCCTGGTCGAGCTGGGACAGCAGTCGCTGCTTCTCGGCCAGGCGCTTCTGGATCTGCGTGGAGCTCTGGGCGACGGCCGCCTTGGCCTGGTCGGCCGCCTGCGTGGCCTGCAGCGACAGGTTCTTCAGGCCCTCGACCTCGGACTCGATGGCGATGAGCCGGTTGGCGAAGGCCTCGGCCGTGCGGGTGTACTCGGCGGCCTTGGCCGGATCGCCCTTCTTGGTGGCGTCATCGGCCATGAGCACGGCCTGGCGGGCCGAGGCGTTGATCTTCTCCAACTCGTCGAGCTTGCGCTCGAGCTGCATCTCGGTCTGCTTCTGGTTGGCGATGACGTTGGCCGCCTGCTCCTTGAGGCGCCGGTGCTGATCCTGCGCCTCGGCCAGGGCCTGCTCCAGCTGGACCTTGGGGTCCGCCTTCTCGTTGAACTTCCCGGTGAGCAGCGCGGTGAGGTACTTCCACGAACGGCGGACGAGCTTGAGCATGCGGGAATCGTACCGGTGGCCCGCCGCTTCGGGGGGGCCGCGGGAGCCGAACGTCGTGCTCAGCCGGGCATCGAGCCGGGCATCGAGCCGGGCAGCGGGGTGCCGCCTGCCGCGGTCGGGCCGGGAGCTCCGGTGGCCCCCCGCTCGACCGACTGGGTCTCGTCGAGGGCCAGGCGCAGGCCCTCGAGCTCGTCGACCATCGTGTCGAACTGGCGGTCGAGTTCGTCGAGCTGGTCGAGATCCGAGCTCGTGCTGGTGGTGGCCGACACCTCCACGGCGTTCACCACCAGCCGTTCGAGGTCGGCATCGAGGGCGCGGAGGCGGTCGAGGGCGCTCTGGGTGCTCGAGGCGAGCCGCTGGGCGACGGCCAGGCTGGCCCGACGCGTCTCGACCAGCTCGGTCAGGACGGCCCGGCGGTCCGGCCCGGCCGTCGCCAGCTCGCGCTCGGTGTCGGCCAGCTCCCGCTCCAGGCTGCGCAGGTCGAGACGGCGCAGGGCGTCGTGGAGGGTGTTGCCCCGCTGGGCGACCTCCCACACGTCGCGCACGACCTCGTCGACGCGGTCGCCGATGGAGGCCAGGCGGTCCCGGATGGGCCCCGCCTGCGTGCCCGCCACGACCTCGCGGTAGCGCGACTGCTGGCGCAGGACCGAGGTGACGAAGCGGCGCCACGGCTCACCCACGGCGAAGGGGTCGATCCGGGGTCCTGCGCCGTTCCGGCCGCCGTTCCGATCGGCCTGCCGGGAGGCCCGGCCGATCCGCCAGGCGGTGCCGCCGAGCCAGGCCACGGTCCCGAGGACCCCGGCCCCGGCCAACGCTCCGGCCGACACGCCCAGACCCAGGATGGCGGCGGCGGTGACGACCCCGAAGGTCAGGATCCCCGACGGTGCCGTGATCGCCCGGGCGAGGCGGCCCGGGCCGATGCGGGCGATGCCCCGGCCGATGGCGTCGTCGGTGTCTGGGGCCACGGGAGGGGAGGCTACGACAGACCCGACGGGCGGACCGGACGAGGGCCGCCGGGCCCGGTGAGGGACGGTCGCCACGCCGGCGCGGCCCGGCGCCGCGCCTGGATCGCCCGCCGCTGGCGCCTCGACCGTGCAGGTGCCTCAGAAGTTGCCGATGACGTCGGCGAAGACCTTCTCGATGGTGCGGGGGTCCTTGGCGTTGTAGGCGGCGGCGTCGGTGGCCTCGGCGATGCGCTTGAGGGTGTCGAGGTCGGCGTCGGCCCCGTAGGCGATGGGGAAGATCCGCACCGGCGACACCAGCTGCCCCTCGGTCCCCGAGCGCAGCTCGGTGAGCAGGCTCCGGAGGTCCTCGTTGCGGGGGTCCTCGTTGCGGCCGTCGGTGAGCAGCACGACGGCGTTGATGCGGGCCGGATCGAGCGCCGCCTCCATGTCCCGGAACGACTGGAGCGCGGCCGTGTACAGGGGGGTGCCGTTGGTCGGCACCAACTGGCTGATGCGGGAGCGCATCTGCTCCCGGGCAGGTCCGATCTCGGCCACGGGGAGCACATCGATGATGTCCTCGGCGTTGGGCCCGATCTCGGAGGAGAACACCCGCAGGCCCACCAGGTCGTCGGCCTTGAACTGCTCGAGGGCGCTGGCTGCGGCCCGCTTGGCCAGGTCCAGCTTGGACTCGTTGCCGCCGTCGACGGCCGGATCCCCCATGGAGCCCGAGATGTCGAGCACGAGCAGCACCCGGGCGCCCTTGCGCGTCCGGGCCCAGGCGTCGAGCACGCCGGTGAGCACGCGGGGCTCGGGCACCTCCAGTGTCGCCCTGGGCTGCTGGGGATCCACGCCGTTGGCGGCGTTGATGGGGTCGCCGATGGCGACGTCGGGGTTGCCCGGACGGAAGCCGAAGGCGAGCACGCGCCGCTGGTTCTCGGGACGCTGCACGAACTCCTCGAAGCGCGCCGCAGCGGCCTTCTGCTCGGCGCTCACCCACGGGGCGTCGAGCACGATGAAGGGGTTGTCCGAGAAGAGCGTGCCCTCCTTCGGGTAGATCGCCACGAGTGGCAGCCGTGGCTTGCGGGGCGTCTCGCCGGGGGCGAGCACGCCGTCGGGATCGCCGCTGTTGTAGTCGATGACCGACTTCTCCTCGACGGCGGCAGCGGACGCGTACGCGAGGGCGTTGCCGCGGGCGTCGGCCCGGGCCCAGTTGTTGAGGAAGGTGAGGGTGGTGTCGCCGTAGTGGACGACGGCGGACTCCAGGTCGCGGGCGAACTGCAGGACCTTGTCGTTGCGGAGATCCTCCAGGCCGAGCTTCCCCGTGCTGCCGGCGGCCGCGTAGTACTGGGCGACGGTGGCCGACAGGCCCGAGGTCGACAGGTTCGGGTTGGTCTTGCCGAGGCGGAACCGACCCCACTCGGGATGGCCCTTGGACGCCCAGCCGGTCGGGTCCTTGGCCAGGGCCAGGATGTCGGTCCATCCGATGGGCGTCGACGGCCAGCCCAGGGCCTGGGCCATCGGACGGGGCATGGCGATCACCAGCGGGGTGCGCATGAACGGACGGCTGCGGCCGACGATGGGGGCCTTGCCCTGCTCGCTGCGGCGCTGGTCGACGACGGCTCCCCACGACGACGCAGCGGGCGACCACACGGTGGGCCGGGGCCCGTCCGTGGCCTCGTCGGGCCAGTCCTGGGCGAGCAGGGCGGCGGCCCCACCCGAGGCCTTGCGGGAGACCCGGACGAAGGCCCGGCCGATCTCCTTGCCGTCGGCCCCGCCGACGGTGGAGAGCTCACGGTCGTTGTTGAACTGCTCGGCCAGCTCGGTCAGCAGCGTGATCTTCTCGGGGGAGACGACCAGCTCGACCGGGATTCGGTCGCCGGGGATCCCTGCGGGGCCGTTCCCCGACGTGGTGGACGAGGAGTCGTCCACCGGGAACGAGCACGAAGCGGCGATCACGGCCAGGGCCGCGACCGTCAGCGCGCGTGCGGCGGGGACGGACCTCGGCCGGCTGCGGTGTTGCACCCCGTCAGCTTCGCAGCTCGGCGGCGATCCCGATGAGCAGCTCCTCGGCGATCCCGCTGCCGGCGCCGCCCGGGGCGGCCCAGCCAGCCGCCTGCAGCGCCGCGGTGAGGGCGGCGGCGGTGGCGTCGAGCCGGCCCCGCTCGGCCAGGTCGGCCCGGGGGGTGAGGGTGATGGTGACGGCCACTTCGGGTTCGGGGGTCGTCACCTTCTGGCTGCTCCGCTTCCCGGCGGCGGCGGCCACCGTGGCCACGATGTCGAGCTCCCGGGCGGCCATGGCACTGATCGCGTCACGGGCATCCGGGGAGCTCGAGGCCGAGGTGGCGGCGGCCAGGTCGTCGCCGGCGGCGAGCACGGCGTCGGTGCGGAGGTCCTGGGCGGCGAGCTCGGCGAGCGCGGGCGGGGAGGTGCCGGTCGTCCGCGCATCGGTGGTGAGGGCGGCGGCGACGAGCCCGGCGCGCACCACCGGCGCGAACCAGCTCCCGTCGGGTTCGATCCACAGCCGCTGCCCGTCGTCGATGGCGTCGGACCAGGCCGAGCCGGGCCCCCGCAGACGGCCCTGGTCGTCGGCCCTGGTCACCAGCACCACCGGGCTGGTGGCGACGGCCGCGGCCGGGCCGGGCAGGGCGAGGGCCTGGGCACCGTAGGGCTCGGGGGCCACCACCGCGTCGAGGGCTCCGACGGCGGCGCCGTAGCCCGTGGCGGGGGGCGGGTCGGCGAGCACGACGACATCGAACCCGGCCTTGGTCGCCCACTCCCGGCACGGCTCGGCGACCACGACGGCGCAGCCGATCCGCAGGCGGGCGGCTTCCGGCGACGGGCCGTCGGAGCCCAGCCGCGACCGGAGGAGCACCGCCCCGGCGATCATGGCGGCGGCGGCGATCGCGGCGAGCACCCGCTTCATGGGGCGTCCGTCTCCCCGAAGGGAACATCCGGGCGCCGGCGATCCGACGGAGGGGCACCCTGCGGGAAGTCCGGCGGGGAGTCCGGCGGCGGGGCGGGGATGTCGGCGGCGACGAGGGCGACGAGGTCGGCGTCGGAGAGGAGCGGGGCGGGGGCCCCGTCGGAGGGCGTGCGCTGGGCCTCCATGAGACGACTGGCCTGGTTGGCGATGGCCTGCTCGAAGAGGTTCCGGCACAGCCGGGCGTTGCCGAAGCCCTTCGTGCGGGGGACGGCCAGGAAGTAGGCCCGGACCCGTTCGATCGCCTCATCCGTGGGCTCGTAGTGGGCCTTGCGGCACTGGGACCCGAAGATCGCCAGGAGCTGATCGTCGGAGTAGTCCTCGAAGTGGATCGTCTTGGGGAACCGCGACCGCAGGCCGGGGTTGGCGTCGATGAACTCGGCCATCTCGGCCGGGTACCCGGCGGCGATCACCACCACGCGGTCACGCCGATCCTCGACCAGCTTGACGATGGTGTCGATGGCCTCGCGGCCGAAGTCGCGCTCGCCGCCCCGGGCCAGGGCATAGGCCTCGTCGATCAGCAGGACCCCCTGGTCGGCCCGGTCGAAGGCCTCCGTCACCCGGATCGCCGTCTGGCCGACGTACCCGGCGACGAGCCCGGCCCGATCGGTCTCGACCAGATGCCCGCGCTCGACCACACCGAGGGTCCGGTAGATCCGCGCCAGCAGCCGGGCGACGGTGGTCTTGCCGGTCCCGGGGTTTCCGGTGAAGACGAGGTGCCGGGAACCCTCGACGGTCGGCAGCTTGCGCTCGGCGCGGATCCGTCCGATCTCGAGCAGGTTGGTGACGAGCCGGACCTCGGCCTTGACGCCGTCGAGTCCCACCAGGTCGTCGAGCTCGGCCAGGAGCTCCTCGATGGGCTCCGGCGGGCCGGGCTGCTCGGCGGCAGCGACGGTCGGGGCGACGGTCGGGGCACCGGCTGGAACGGCGGCGGGTCCGGCGGGTCCGGCGGGTTCGACTGGTCCCGCAGGTCCCGCAGGTCCCGATGTCGGGCGCGCCGGGGAGGGGAGGGGCCCGGGGGTCGGGCCCGTCGCCTGGGGCAGACGCCCGGGCACCCAGGTCGACGTCGAGCCCGGCCGGGCCACGCCGTGGGCCGTCATGGTGTCGACGAGCAGGGCCCGGAACGCGTCGACGGCCCGCAGCTCGTCGTCGGACGGGCGGTCGTCGAGGGCGCAGACCGTGTGGGCCAGGCGCATGGCGCGGTCGTAGTACGTCCAGGCGTGCGTGGTCCGGTTCCGGGCGTCGGCGGTCACGACCAGATCGAACAGGGCCGACACGGTGGTGAGCCAGGAGCGCCGGTCGACGGCCAGCCCGGCGTCTCGGACGTCGGCTGGGGTGGCGAGCTGGAGCTGCCCGTCGCTGCGGTGGGCGAAGGCGGCGAGGTAGGACCACAGCTCGGTGTCGGTGTGGCGGCCGTCGGCGTCGATCACGGCGAGCGTGAGGTTCTGCGCCTCGAGCACGACGTCGCCGGCCAGGCGGGAGGCGAGCGGAGCCGGGAGCTCCCCGACCATCCCCTCCAGGATCACCGTGAGGTCGTCCACGAAGGCCCGCACGGCCTCGTCGAGGGCGGCGCCTCCAGCGGTACTGCGACGATCCCGGCCGAACACGGCGGCGATGCTGCCACGGCGCCGCCTGCGCCGGGGAGATGGCGGCCCCGCAGGGCGGGAGGGGACGGGCGGGAATGGCACCGATGGCGGCAGATCGGTTCCGGTATGTGCTCGGCCTGCGTCGGATTCTGTGCCATAGTGTCGGCCCTGTGACTGCCGTCACCGAGCCCCCCATGTCCGGATCCAACGCCTCCGCCACCGCCGCCACCGGCCCCTCCACCCCCGCCTCTTCGGGCGCGTCCGCCCCCGCCTCTTCGGGCGCGTCCGCCCCCGCCTCTTCGGGCGCGTCCGCCCCCGCCTCTTCGGGCGCGTCCGCCATCTTGACCGTGCGCGAGCTCGAGGTCGTCTACGGCGGCGCCATCAACGTCCTACGGGGCGTGTCGCTCGACGTGCCGACCGGCAAGGTCGTGGCCATCCTGGGCGCCAACGGCGCCGGGAAGACCACGCTCCTGCGGGCCATCTCGGGCCTGCTGCTCTACCAGGGCGGTGCGGTGACCGCCGGGTCGGTGCACTTCGACGGGTCCGACATCACCGGTGGCGACGCCGCCGCCAACGTACGTCGGGGCATGGCCCAGGTCATGGAGGGCCGGCGGATCTTCGCCCAGCTCACCGTCGAGGAGAACCTGCGGGCCGGTGCCTACACGCGCAAGGACAAGGCCGAGGTGAAGGCGTCCCACGAGCGGGTGATATCGCTCTTCCCCCGGCTGCTCGAGCGTCGCCGCCAGATCGCCGGCTACCTCTCGGGCGGCGAGCAGCAGATGCTCGCCATCGGCCGGGCCCTCATGGCCAACCCCCGCCTGCTGCTGATGGACGAGCCTTCGCTCGGCCTCGCCCCGCTGATCGTCGAGCAGATCTTCGAGATCATCGGCGAGATCAACCGGCAGGGTACGAGCGTGCTGCTCGTCGAGCAGAACGCCGCCATGGCCCTGCGCAACAGCGACTACGCCTACGTGATGGAGACCGGACGTGTCGCCAAGCACGGGGCGGCCGCCGAACTGCTCGACGATCCCGACATCAAGGCCCTCTACCTCGGCGGTGAGAGCGAGCACACCAGCTACCGGGACCTCAAGACGTACCGACCCAAGGAGTGGGCCGAGTGATGGGCAGGCCACGATGACCGTCCCCGGAATCACCCAGCGGGTGGGCGCGGCGGTGGGCGCCGAGCTGAAGCCCCTGCTCGAGGTGCGCAACGTCACCCTGCGCTTCGGCGGTGTGACGGCGATCAACGACCTCAGCTTCGACGTCCGTCGCAACGAGCTGTTCGCCATCATCGGTCCGAACGGGGCGGGGAAGACGTCGGTCTTCAACTGCCTCAACGCCGTGTACCGGCCCCAGGAGGGTTCCATCAAGCTCGACGGGGTCGAGCTGATCGGCACGAACCCGCCCTTCACCGTGCAGCAGGGCATCGCCCGCACCTTCCAGAACATCGGTCTGTTCGTGGGCCTCGACGTCGTCGCCAACCTGATGCTCGGGCGCCACCACCTCATGAAGGGCGGCTTCCTGGCCGGGCTCGCCTTCGCCGGAACCACCAAGCGCCAGGAGGTCCTGCACCGGCGCCGGGTCGAGGAGGTCATGGAGCTCCTCGACCTGCACGTGTACCGGGGCCAGCCGGTCGGCATGCTGCCCTACGGCGTGCAGAAGCGCATGGAGCTGGCCCGGGCCCTGTGCATGGACCCCAAGCTGCTCCTGCTCGACGAGCCCGTCGCCGGCATGAACGCCACCGAGACCGAGGACATGGCCCGCTACATCCTGGAGGCCCGGCGAGAGCTCGGCATCTCGATGATCCTCGTCGAGCACGACATGCACATGGTGATGGACGTCGCCGAGCGCATCGTCGTCATCGACTTCGGCCAGAAGATCGGCGAGGGACTGCCCGCCGACGTGCGCGCCGATCCGCGGGTCATCGAGGCGTACCTGGGGGCGGGGGCGTGAGCGCGGGCACCCTGCCGGGCCTGCTGCTCGACCAGGCCCGCCAGCGCGGGACGCAGGTCGCCGTGCGCAGCCACGGGCTCGGCATCTGGCAGCCGACGACCTGGGCCGCCCTGGCCGAGCGGGTCGAGCGGGTGGGCGACGGCCTGGCCTCGCTGGGCGTCACCGCCGGGTCCGTCGTGGCCCTGGTGGCGACGAACCGGGTCGAGTGGATCGTGACCGACCTGGCCGCCCAGGGTCTCGGCGCGGCCGTCCTGGCCCTCGACCCCACCTCGGCGAGCCCGTCGGCCGTGAGCCGGGCGATGCAGGCCACGTCCCCGGCCGTCGTGGTGGTCTCCGATCAGGAGCAGTACGACAAGGCGGTCGACGGCGGTGCCATCGGAGATGCCCCGGTGATCGTCATGGACACCCGGGGCCTGCGCCACCTCGACGATGCCGGTCGTCCCGACGCCGACCGCCGGATGTCCTTCGCCGCCCTCGAATCGCTTCGCTCCGATGGATCCTGGCGCCGTGCGCTGGCCTCGCTCACCCCCGACACCGTGGCCGTCGTCGAGGTCGACGGCGCCGAGGTGCACCGCACCGACCACGCCACGCTGCTCGCCGCCGGGGACCGGATCGGGGCGACGGTGGGGCTCGGGCCGACCGACGAGCTGTACCCCCAGCACAGCTTCGCCGATCCCACCGAGCGGGCACTGTCGATCACCGGCGCCATGCGCCACGGGCTGTCGCTCGCCATCGGTCAGGACGACCGGCTGGCCACCCTCGAGATCACGGCCGTGCAGCCGACCCTGCTCCACGCCACGCCAGCCTGGGCCGCCTCCCTGGCCACGGACCTCGATCGTCGGGTCCGGGCCACCCGGGGCCTCAAGCGCCTGGCCCTGCGACGGGGCTTCCGCCTGCGGACTCCGGCCACGACCCCGAGGACGCCGGGCTTCCCGCCCCTGCGGGCCCTCGGCATCGTCACCGTCGCGGCGGTCCTCGTCCTGTTCGCCCTCACGCCGTCGGCCAACGACTACCTGAGGATCCTCGGGGCGATCGCCATGGCCCTGGGTGCGGGGTCCTTCGCCGTGCTCTCGGGCATCAGCGTGCCCGGGCCGCTGCGGCGCCGCCTCGGGCTCACGCGCACCCGGGCCGTCGTCGTCTCCGAACCCATCGGCCCCGAGGCGTCCGAGGTGCTCGGCGCGCTCGGCCTGCCCGTCGTGACGGTGGGGGCCGACGCCAACCGTTCCGCCACCCCCAAGCAGGTGACGACATGACCCAGTTCCTCAACTACTTCGTCGGCGGGGTGGCCCGCGGCGCCATCTACGCCCTCATCGCCCTCAGCTACGTCATCGTCTACCGGGCCACGCACGTGCTGAACTTCGCCCAAGGTGCCGTCATGGGGCTGGGCGGCTATCTCGTGTACTGGGTGTCGGGTCCCGACCCGGGGATCAACTTCACGCCGTCGGCCTACATCGCCGAGCTCCCGTACTGGCTGGCGGTGATCATCGCCCTGATCATCGCCGGTGCCCTGGGCTGGCTCATCGAGATGGTGATCGTGCGGCGATTCCGGGGTCGTCCGGTGTTCGCCGCGATCATGGCCACCCTCGGGGTCAACATCATCCTCGACACCGGTGCCCACGCCGCCTGGGGCACGGGCGCGCTGGTCCTGCGCAGCCCGTTCGGCACCAGGACCGTCGGGCTCGGCATCGAGAACGTGTCCATCCGCCTGGTCGACCTCGTCACGCTGATCATCTCCGTCGTCATCACGGTGCTGTTCTTCTTCGTGTTCAACCGCAGCCGGGTGGGTGTGGCCATGCGGGCCACCGCCCACGACCAGGAAGCGGCCATGGCCCAGGGCATCAGCGCCAACTTCATCTTCGGCCTGTCATGGGCGCTCGCCGCCGCCCTCGGAGCCCTGGCCGGCATCATGCTGTCCTCGGGGGCCGACCGGTCGGTCGACCCCTCGATCCCCCTGTTCGCCCTGTTCGGCTTCGCCGCCATGGTGCTCGGCGGCATCGACTCCAGCGAGGGAGCGATCGTCGGCGGCATGGTCATCGGCATCCTCGAGCAGCTCTTCGCCGGCTACTCGCCGAAGTACGAGAACTTCCTCGGGTTCGGCTTCTTCAGCCTCGTTCCCTGGATCGCCATGCTCATCATCCTGATCGTGCGACCGTCGGGCCTGTTCGGCCACGGCGAGGTCAGAAGGGTCTAGCCATGCCGGGTTCCGTCTTCGTCATGCTCGGCGTCGCCGCCGTCATCGCCGCCACGGTGGTGCTGGGGCGCCGCGACGCCCGGCTCCGCACCGTCGCCGACTACGCCGCCGACGTCCGCCAGTTCCGGGGCAACGGAACCAAGATCGCCCTGCTGGTGGCGGCGTTCGTGTGGATCAGCATCCCCATCGGATGGTCGTGGCTCGGGATCAAGGGCGTTCACCTCCCGAACGGCTTCATGCCCGGCATGCCCTTCAACGAGAAGTGGCTGTTCGTGATGTGCCAGGCCGGCGTGTTCGCCATCGCCGCCATCGGCCTCAACCTGCTGATCGGCAACACCGGCCAGATCTCGCTCGGCCACACCGCCTTCCTCTACATCGGCACGTTCTCCCTGGCCTACTTCGGTGCCGACTTCGAGCTCGGGGGCCGCCCCCTGCCCTCGATCGTCGCCATCGTGCTGGCCGTCGTGGTCGGGGCTCTGGTGGCGGCGGCCATCGGACCCTTCGCCCTCCGGCTGCGGGGCAACTACCTGGCCATCGTGTCGCTGGTCCTCGTCTTCGGGGTGGAGCACCTGGTGCGCAACTGGGACACCCTCACCGGTGGTGAGGGCAACCCGCGTGCGGTTCCGCCGCTGCAGTTCACCATCTGGCCCGACCACAACGTGGTGCTTCGCTCGGCCGAGGACGGGTCGACGGTGATCTTCGACCGCCTCTACTACGCCGACAAGGTCGGCTACTTCTGGGTGATCTGGCTCTGCGTGGGCATCACCGCCCTGCTCGCCCGCAACCTGCTGCGCAGCCGCCAGGGCCGGGCGATGATGTCGGTGCGCGACCGGGACCTGAGCGCCGAGGTGATCGGCGTCCGCCAGATGTACACCAAGACCTGGGCGTTCGCCGTGTCCGGGGGCATGGGCGCCCTGGCCGGGGCGCTCTACGGCAGCTTCCTCGGCCGGGTGAACCCCACCAGCTTCGGGGTGTCGCTGTCCATCACCTTCGTCGCCATGCTCGTGATCGGCGGCGTCGGCAGCGTGTCGGGCTCGGTCCTCGGGGCCATGCTCTACGCCCTCAGCTTCGAGGTGATCCGCTACCACCAGGAGTTCCTGTCGAAGCTGCCCCTGGTCCAGACCGACCTCGGCAAGAAGGGCCTCAACACCGAGAACCTTCCTCCGATGCTGTTCGGGCTCTTCACGGTGATCTTCCTGATCCGCTACCCCGCCGGCCTGGCCGGCATGTGGGCCCGGGCGCGGCAGTACTTCCGCACCTGGCCCCTCGGCAAGTAACTGAACCGACCTCATCGTCGAACCCGACCGACGCTGTGCCAGAATGCACGGCAGCCCGTGACGTCGGTCACGTGCTGGCCCCGACCAAGCGGGGACCGTCCCGACCACACCCGCCCGGTCCCGGGCGGGCCGGGCCCAGCCCGGGACCTCGAATCCCATCCAGCCTTCAGGGGGCATCTCCATGATTCGTCCGATCCGCATCGTCGGCGCCACCGCCGCCGTTGCCGTCGCCACGATGGCCATCCCGACGCTGCAGGCGTCGGCGGCCGTCAAGGCCGGTCAGCGCTGCACCAAACTCGGTGAGGTCAAAGACGGCCTCACCTGCGTCAGGGAAGGCGCCAAGCGCGTCTACCGCAAGGCCGCTGCGGCAGCGGCGCCCACGACGGCCGCGGCGTCGTCGGGCTCGGGCAGCGCGGCGGCCACGCCCGCGGCTCCCGCCGCCCTCGCCCCGGCCCGTGGCTTCGACGGCAAGACCATCAAGGTCGGCTACATCGGCAACGTGTCGACCAACGCCTCGTTCCCGTCCAGCGCGCTGTTCGCCGACGGCGGCAAGGCCCTGACGGCGGGCTACAACTCCTTCATCTCGCGGGTGAACGACGCCGGCGGCATCGCCGGCAAGTACAAGATCGACACGGTCTTCAAGGAGACCTACTACGACGCCGGCGAGGCGGCCAAGGCGCTCGCCGAGATGAAGGACAACATCGCCCTCGTCGGTCAGGTGTACGGCACGCCCGTCGCCCAGGCCCTGCGTGATCCGCTCAAGCAGGCCAACCTCATCGCCTCCCCGATCTCGCTCGACTTCGAGTGGGTCGTGGGCGAGCAGTGGCTGCCCGTCGGGGCCACGTACCAGACGCAGATCATCAACGCCATCGACTGGTACATCAAGGAGGGTGGCGGCGCCGGCAAGCGGATCTGCTCGCTGTCCATCGCCCCCAACCCCTACGGCGTGACCGGCGAGGAGGGCTTCGACTACGCAGCGGCAACCTTCAAGTTCAACGCCGGCCCCAAGATCCGTTTCACGACCGCCGACGCCACGGCCCAGCAGCTGAAGAACGCCGGGTGCGACGCCGTGTCCAACACCATCTCCGGCGAGGCGCACATGCCGCCGCTGCTGACGTCGATGGACAAGATCGGGTACAACCCGATCATGCTGTCGGCGGCCCCGTCGTTCGCCTCCCGGCGCGTCACTCCGGAGAACTCGGCGCTGTTCGGCAAGCAGGTCATCGTGGCCATCGACGGCGCCCAGTGGGGCGACACGTCGATCCCCGGCATGCGCGAGCACATGGACGACATCAAGAAGTACGCCCCCGAGTACCTGGGCAACGTGAACCCGGCCACCGAGTGGGGCTGGGCCCAGGCCAAGACGGTCGTGGCGCTGCTGGAGAAGGCCGTCTCCCTCGGCGACCTCTCGCCCGACGGCATGAAGAAGGCCATGGCCAACCTCGGCCGGGTCAGTCTGGGCGGCATGTACCCGGAGTGGAACTACGTCACCCCGGCCCAGCGGGTCCCTCCGACCGACACCTACATCATGAAGGTCGACATCGCCACCCCCGGCGGCCTGTTGCTCATCAAGCCCTACAACTCGGCCGCCGCCAAGGCCTACAAGCGCTGAGCCTGGCGGGAGGACGGGGCCCCGGTCCCGTCCTCACCACACTCCGGCCCTATCAGCCGGTCACGGAGCCCGTCCCTTCGGGGGCGGGCTCCGCCGCGTGGCCTCCGCTCTCCCCGGGCTCCCCGGGCTCCCCGGGCTCCCCGGGCTCCCCGGCACTCCCGTCACTCCCGTCGCTCCCGTCGCTGCGGTCGAACCGGGCTGGCCGGGATCACTTGTTTCCCGCCGTCGGCCAGCGCCTAGGGTGCTCGGAGCCGTTCCCACCACCCGGCGCCCGTGCAGCGGCGTGCGTGCCAGCCCATCCAGGAGTCCCATCCGTGTCCAACCCCCGCTTCGACAGCCCGCAGGTCGTCAGGGACCAGCTCCGGTCGGTCAACTACCTCGCCGACGACGTCATCGCCGGGGTCGTGTTCCTGGCCGACCGCCTGGGCAAGCCCATCCTCGTCGAGGGCCCGGCCGGCACCGGCAAGACCGAGCTGGCCAAGTCCGTCGCCCGGATGACCAACTCCCGGCTCATCCGCCTGCAGTGCTACGAGGGGCTCGACGAGGCCAAGGCCCTCTACGAGTGGAACTACAAGAAGCAGCTCCTGCGCATCCAGGCCCAGCGGGTCATGGACGAGCAGGCCGGGACCTGGACCCAGATCGAGGATGACATCTTCAGCGAGGACTTCCTCCTCACCCGGCCCCTCCTCGAGGCCATCCGCTCCGACGAGCCCGTGGTGCTGCTGATCGACGAGGTCGACCGCGTGGAGGTGGAGACCGAGGCCCTGCTCCTCGAGATCCTCTCCGACTACCAGGTCTCGATCCCCGAGCTCGGCACCGTGCAGGCCAAGCAGATCCCGCTGGTGTTCCTCACCTCCAACAACACCCGGGAGCTCTCCGAGGCCCTCAAGCGCCGGTGCCTGTTCCTGCACATCGACTACCCGCAGATGGACCGCGAGAAGGAGATCGTGCTCACCCGGGTGCCCGACGTGAACGAGCACCTCGCCGACCAGATCGTGCGCATCGTCCGCTCCATCCGCCAGATCGAGCTGAAGAAGAGCCCGTCGGTCTCCGAGACCCTCGACTGGGCCCGCACGCTCGTGCTGCTCGGCGTGTCCGAGATTGACCCCCAGGTCGCCAAGGAGACGCTCCACATCCTGCTGAAGTACCAGACCGACATCGCCAAGGCCGCCAAGGAACTGGCCGTCGACAAGTAGTCGGGGCCCGCCCATGCTCAAGCTCCTCAACGGCTTCATCGGCGAGCTGCGCGCCGCCGGGATCCCCGTCTCGCTCACCGAGAACCTCGACGCCATGTCGGCCGTCCGCGAGATCCCGCTCGAGGACCGCGGCGCCTTCAAGGCGGCCCTGGCCTGCACGCTCGTCAAGAACCAGGCGCACTGGAAGGCCTTCGACACGGTCTTCGAGGTGTACTTCTCGATGCGCGGCGCCGAGTACCGCATCGGCGAGGACGGTGCCGACGACGCCGCCCGCGAGATGGCCATGATGCTCGAGGGCCAGGAAGGCCAGCCCGCCGAGGGCGGGGGGCTCGAAGGGCTCACCCCCGAAGAGCTGGCCCAGATGCTCTACCAGGCCCTCCTCAACGCCGACGACGCGATGATGAAGGCCCTGGCCAAGGCAGCCGTCAAGCGCTTCAGCGGCATGGAGCCGGGGCGTCCCGTCGGCGGCACCTACTACCTGTACCGCACGCTGCGCAACCTCGATCTCGAGGGCATGCTCGAGAAGCTGATGGACGCGTCCAAGCAGCAGGCCGGTGGCGAGCTCACCGAGCTCGAGGAGCGTCTCGAGCGCGACGAGTACGAGGACCGCATCCAGAAGCTGCGCCAGGAGATCGAGGCCGAGATCCGTCGCCGGCTGGTGGCCGACCGCGGGGCCGAGGCCATGGCCAAGACGCTGCGCAAGCCGCTGCCCGAAGACGTCGACTTCATGCACGCCACGCGTGAGGAGATGGTGCAGCTGCGCAAGGCCATCCAACCCCTCACGCGCAAGCTGGCCGTGCGCCTGGCCCGCAAGCGCCGTCACAAGCGCAAGGGCCCGCTCGACTTCCGCCGCACCGTCCGCCACTCCCTCAGCTACGGCGGTGTCCCCGCCGAGCCCGTGTTCAAGAACCCCCGTCCCAACAAGCCCGAGATCATGGTCGTGGCCGACATCTCGGGTTCGGTGGCGGCGTTCGCCCGCTTCACCCTGCAGCTCGTCTACGCCATCCAGGGCCAGTTCTCGAAGGTGCGCAGCTTCGTGTTCATCGACGGCATCGACGAGGTCACCAAGTACTTCGAGAACTGCGAGGACATCACCGAGGCCATCCACAAGGTGAACACCGAGGCCGACGTGATCTGGGTGGACGGCCACTCCGACTACGGCCACGCCTTCGAGGTGTTCTGGTCCAAGTGGGGCAAGGAGATCACCCCGAAGACCACCGTGCTGCTGCTCGGCGACGCCCGGAACAACTACCACGCCTCCCAGGCGTGGGTCGTGAAGGAGATCGCCAAGCGGGCCCGCCACGTGTACTGGCTGAACCCCGAGCCGCGCAGCTACTGGGACACGGGCGACTCCATCCTCACCGAGTACGCGACCCACACCGACGGCGCCTACGAGTGCCGCAACCTGCGCCAGTTGGAGCGCTTCGTCGATCTGCTCGCCTGAGCCGGGACCGCCACCCTCAGCGGGTGGCGGCCTCCACGGCCTCCGCGGCCCGGCGGATGGCCCCGGTGGCTTCGGTGACGAGCTGCGACACCACGTCGTCGAGCCGCTGCTGGCGGTCGTCGACGACCACCATGCGTTCGGCGTCCTCGGGCCGCCGGGCAGCCAGCGCGTCGGCAGCGCGGGTGGCGACGGCCCGCAAGGTGGCGAGCACGTCGGCCACGGTCGTGGCCGGATCCTGGCGGTAGCTGGAGGCGGCCTCGTCGCGCAGGTCGAGCGCCGGGGACGACCGGTGGGGGAGCGCCTCGAGGACGTCGGCCAACCCGGCCATCAGCGCGCCGGCGGCGGCCGCCCAGGCCAGGGCCGACCGGGGCGGGGTGCCCGTCTCAGCCCGGACGATGCGGTCCCAGGCGTCGTCACCGGGTGGGCCGCTCAGCACCTCGCTGAACCGGCGGGGCAGGGAGCGGATCGCCACGACGGCGTCGGAGAAGGCAATGCGCGACACGTCGGCAACCTACCCCCGGCCCGTGGGCTCAGCGCACGCCCCGGGGGATGCGCTCGGCGGGCCAGCCGAGCAGCGCTGCCGCCTGGTCGAAGGCGAAGCGGTCGGTCATGCCGCCGACGTACACGACCGCCGCCCGGTAGCTGGCGGTCGAGTGGGCGAGCAGATCGGCCGAGGCGTGCGACGCCGGGACCAGGGTCGGCTCCGCCGCGTAGCGCTCCACCAGGGCGCTGATGACCTCGTGGACGAGCCGGGCCTGGTCGCGCGACTCCGGGCGCAGGTAGATGCGCTCGTAGTTGAAGCGGCGGAAGGCGGCCAGGGCCTCGGCCGTCTCGGCGTCCATCCCCACCCGGCCCGTGCGGGCCGCGGTGGCCACCAGGGCCCGGATGAAGGCGTTGAGCTGCTGCGAACGGCGGGTGCCGCACCGCTCGGCCACCAGCGGAGGCAGGTCCTGCGGGGCGACGATCCCGCTCGAGACGGCGTCCTCGAAGTCGTGGCAGACGTAGGCGATGCGGTCCGCCCAGCTCACGATCTCGCCCTCGACCGTCGCCGGAGCCGGGCGCGACCACGAGTGGTTGCGGATGCCGTCGAGCGTCTCGGTGCAGAGGTTGAGCGGCGCCAGCACCACATCGGCGCCCCACACGGCATGGTCGTACCCACCGTCGACGAAGGGCGACAGCGCATCCTCGCTGGCGTGGCCCCCGGGGCCGTGCCCGCAGTCGTGGCCGAGCGCGATGGCCTCGGTCAGCGCCACGTTGGCCCGCACGCTCTGGGCCACCGAGCGCGCCACCTGGGCCACCTCGAGCGCGTGGGTGAGCCGGGTCCGTTGATGGTCCGTGGGGAACACGAAGACCTGCGTCTTGCCCGACAGGCGCCGGTATGCCGTCGAGTGCAGGATCCGGTCGCGGTCGCGCTCGAAGCAGGTGCGCAGCGGATCGGGCGGCTCCTCGACGGCCCGGCGGCCGGCGCCGGCCGCCCGGGTGGCGCCGGGAGCGAGGGAGGAGGCCTCCTCGGCCTCGCGCTCGTCGCGCAGCACGGGGCGCACCCCGGTGGGGCCCAGGTGGGCCCGCGTGTCGGCATGGGCCTGCTCGACGCGGTCGTGACCCTCGCCCGCCGCCAGGCTCCGCATGGTCGACGCCCACGCCCGGGCCCGCTCGGAGAGCTCCGAGGCGTCGAGCCAGCCGGGGTCGGCCAGCGGGGGCGGGTTGGGCTCGGCGGACATGGCTCCACCCTACGGAGCGCCGGTGACAGGTAGGTGACGGCCGGCCGGGCCGGGTACGGCCGGCCCGGCCAGGGGGTCAGGGCCGCGCGAGAGCGGGTTCGGCCGAGCCGGGTACCGTGAGGCGGTCCGGGACGTCGGCCAGGGCGCCCGGCCGGGCGATCAGGTATCCCTGGAACAGATCACAGCCCAGGGACCGCAGCAGCTCGAACTGGTCGGCACGTTCGACCCCTTCGGCGACGACCTGCAGGCCCATCCGATGGACCAGGTCGATCATGCCGGCCACGACCGAGGTGGTCCTCGACGTGGGCTCGGCCATCGACTCGATGAAGCTGCGGTCGAGCTTGACGGTGCTCACCGGGAGGTCGCGCAGGTAGGCGAAGGAGGAGTGGCCCGTCCCGAAGTCGTCGATGGCCAGTTCGATGCCACCGTCGCGCAGGCGCTCGAGCAGGCGCCGGGCCCGGTCCAGGTCGACCAGGCTCGACTCGGTGATCTCCAGGTGGACCTGGTCGGGAGGCAGCCCGGCGGCCTCCAGCCCGGCCAGGAGGCGCTCGTCGAACCCGTCGTCGAGCTGGGTCCCGGCCACGTTCACGGCCACCGGGATGCGGCGGCCCTGACGGCGCAGGGCGTCGACGTCGGACAGCACCCGGGCGAACACCGAGTCGCCCAGGCGCGAGATCAGGCCGGTCCGCTCGGCCAGGGAGATGAACACGATGGCCGGCACGCTGATCCCGTTGCTGACCCACCGGGCCAGCGCCTCGACGTGGTGCGTGCGACCCTCGGCGTCGACGATCGGCTGGTAGGCGCAGGAGATGGCGGAGCGCTCGAGCGCTCCCCGCAGCGCTCCGGCCATCTCGGCCTCGGTGATCGCCGCGGCGCGCATGGGCACGTCGAACAGCTCGACCCGGTCGCGGCCGCGGCGCTTGGCCTCGTAGAGCGCAGCGTCGGCTCCGGCGACGGCGTCGGCCGGGGCGATCCGGAACCCGGAGGGCACGTGGAGCAGACCGCCGCTCACCGTCACCCCCAGCGACCGGTCGAGGACCTGCACCTGGCCGCCGGCCAGCTTGACCATGTCCGACAGGCGCCGCCGGGCCACCTGAGCGTCGTCGACGTCGCGCATCACGACGACGAACTCGTCTCCGCCGAACCGGGCCACGATCTCCTCGCCGCGCCGGGAGGCCCCGGAGCGACGATCCTCCGCGGTGCTGCTGATGATGCTGCTGCCCACGTTCGCGGCGGGGCCCTTCGCGTTCTCGTCCCGGGTGGCGGCCAGTCCCTCGGCCAGGAAGCGGCCGACGGCGGCCAGCAGGTCGTCGCCGAAGCTGTGGCCGTAGGAGTCGTTGACGACCTTGAAGTGGTCGATGTCGCACATGGCGACGGCGACACCTCCGAGGCCGGCGGCGGCGTCCTCCAGCGCCTCCTCCAGGCGGTGGCGGGCGACGGTGCGGTTGGGCAGGCCGGTGAGCTCGTCGGTGGTGGCCTGGCGCCGCAGCTCGTTCACGTGGCGGGCCTCGGCGTCGGCGAGCGCGTCCTCGAGCGCCACCGTCGCGCTCAGGTCCACGACCTGGCACACCGCGAAGTGCAACGAACCCTCCCGGGTCGGCACGCCGTCGACGGCCACGAACACGGGCACGGCCTGCCCGTCGGCTCGTAGCAGCATGGCCCGGGTCTCGAAACCGTGGTCGCCGCGGGCCGTCCGGCGCAGCCGGTCGCTGACGATGTCGCGGTTGGCGCCCTCGAAGAGCTCGTGGACCTGCATGCGGACCAGCTCGTCCTCGCTGCGGCCGGCCACTTCGGCCATCGCCGGGTTCACGAGCACGAGACGGCCACCCGAGGTCACGACGGCCAGGCCCATCCTGGCGCTGCGGAAGGCCGCCGCGATGAGGGTGTCCTGGCTGCCCAGTTCCCTGTTGCGCGGCGACATGAACCCACCATTCGGCAGGAACGCCCCTGATCTGAAGCCAACCCGGTGACGGGGGGCGCCGTCCCGGCGGGCGGTTCAGCGCAGGAGCTCGGAGGCCCGGAAGGCGAGATCGAGGCTCTGGCGGCCGTTCAGACGGGGGTCGCAGATCGTCTCGTAGCGCGATCCCAGGGCGTCATCGGTGACCTCGTCGGCCCCGCCCAGGCACTCCGTGACGTTCTCGCCGGTCAGCTCGAGGTGCAGGCCGCCGGGGTGCACGCCCTCGGCCCGGCACACCGAGAAGAACCCCTCCACCTCGGCCAGCACGTCGTCGAACCGACGGGTCTTGTGGCCGGACGCGGCGGCGAAGGTGTTCCCGTGGCAGGGGTCGCAGGCCCACACGACCGGATGGCCGCTGTCGCGCACGGCCGCCAGCAGCGGCGGGAGCGCGGCCCGGACCTTGCCCGCCCCCATGCGGCTGATCAGCGTGAGCCGACCGGGGACCCGTGCCGGGTTGAGCGCTTCGCACAGACCGATCACGTCGTCGGCCGACGCCGAGGGGCCGACCTTGCACCCGAGCGGGTTGCCCACGCCGCGCAGGAACTCGACATGGGCGTGGTCGAGTTGGCGGGTGCGCTCCCCGATCCACAGCATGTGCGCCGAGCAGTCGTACCAGTCCCCGGTGAGCGAGTCCTGGCGGGTGAGGGCCTCCTCGTAGCCGAGCAGGAGCGCTTCGTGGCTCGTCCAGAGATCGACCGTGTGGAGC
>JBIKWW010000155.1:0-7786 GCA_044356125.1 Acidimicrobiia bacterium | reverse complement strand
CGGGCCTGCGAGGCGCCGCCAAGCTGGCCGCCACCCTGGCCGAGCGACGCGACGAGGCCCTCCTGTTCCGGCGCATCGCCACCGTGGTGCGGGACTGCCCGGGGGTGCTCGACGGCCCCGAGGGCGTGGAGGAGCTGCGGTGGGCCGGCCCCACCCCGGCCTTCGAGGCCGCGGCCACCTCCCTCGGAGCTCCCGGCCTGTGGGAGCGGGCCACGGCGCTGGCCGCCCGCCGCCGGTCCGGCTGAGCCTCCGAGGCCGGGCCCTTCGGCCCCGGACTCCCGGATTCCGGAGAGCGCCCAGGCACCGGTAGCCTCGTCGCCCATGTCCGAGCACCCCGTGTCCGAGAAGCTCGCCGAGCTGGCCAAGCGCCGGCAGGAGGCGATGAACGCGGGATCGCCGCGTGCGGTCGAGCGCCAGCACGCCAAGGGGAAGATGACGGCCCGGGAGCGCATCGCCGAGCTGCTCGACGACGGCAGCTTCATGGAGCTCGACCTGCTGGCCCGCCACCGCGCCCACGGCATGGGCCTGGAGAACGACCGTCCCTACACCGACGGCGTGATCACGGGCTGGGGCACCATCGACGGGCGCAAGGTCATGGTCTTCGCCCAGGACTTCACCGTGTTCGGCGGCGCCCTCGGCGAGGTGCACTCGGAGAAGATCATCAAGGCCATGGATCTCGCCGCCTCCGTCGGCGTTCCCCTCATCGGCCTCAACGACTCGGGCGGGGCCCGCATCCAGGAGGGCGTCGTCTCCCTCGCCTCCTACGGCGAGATCTTCTTCCGCAACGTGAAGTGCTCGGGCGTCATCCCGCAGATCTCGGTGATCATGGGCCCCTGCGCCGGCGGCGCCGTCTACTCGCCGGCCATGACCGACTTCATCTTCATGGTCGATCAGACGAGCTACATGTTCATCACGGGCCCCGACGTCGTGAAGACGGTGACCGGCGAGGAGGTCACCCCCGAGGAGCTCGGCGGGGCCACCACCCACGCCACCAAGTCGGGGGTGGCGACGTTCGTGTCGGCCGACGACAAGGCCTGCCTGGCCGATGTGCGCTACCTGCTGTCGTACCTGCCCTCGAACAACCTCGAGGACGCCCCCCGGGTCGTGTCGGGTGACGACGCCGAGCGGGCCTGCCCCGAGCTGGCCACGATCCTGCCCGACAACCCCAACCGCGCCTACGACATGCGCAAGGTCATCCAGGCCGTCGTCGACGAGGGTGAGTTCCTCGAGTACTTCCCCCGCTTCGCCCCCAACATCGTGTGCGGCTTCGCCCGCCTCGACGGGCACTCCGTCGGCGTGGTCGCCAACCAGCCGATGGTGAAGGCCGGCGTGCTCGACATCGACTCCAGCGAGAAGGCGGGCCGCTTCGTGCGGACCTGCGACGCCTTCAACATCCCCCTCATCACCTTCGTCGACGTGCCCGGCTTCATGCCCGGCACCGACCAGGAGTACGGCGGCATCATCCGCCACGGCGCCAAGCTCCTCTACGCCTATTGCGAGGCGACCGTGCCGCGCATCCAGGTCATCACCCGCAAGGCCTACGGCGGTGCCTACGTCGTGATGGACTCCAAGTCCATCGGGTCCGACCTGTGCTTCGCCTGGCCGACGGCCGAGCTCGCCGTGATGGGTCCCCAGGGCGCCGTCAACATCGTCTACAAGCGCGAGCTCGACGCCGCCGCCGATCCCGAGGGGCGCCGCAAGGAGCTCGTCGACGAGTACACCGAACGCTTCGCCAACCCCTACATCGCCGCCGAGCGGGGCTACGTCGACGACGTCATCGATCCCGTCGACACCCGCAAGGTGCTGGTGCGCAGCCTCGACCTGCTGCGCTCCAAGCGGGAGGATCTGCCCAAGCGCAAGCACGGGAACGTGCCGCTGTGAGCACGCTCCACATCACCCCCACGCCGACCGACGAGGAGGCGGCGGCCATCGTCGCCGCCCTCGAGCTGGCCTGGCCCCGGCCCGTGATGGTCGGGATCGCCGGGGCCGACGACGCCGAGCGCAGCCCATGGCGCTTCTCGGGCCGCTGGTGGGCCCGACGCGACATCGCCGCCGACCGCCGCCGCCCCCGCTGACCCGGCGGCCCGAACCGGCTGCCTGAACCGCCCCGAACCGGCCTGCTCGAGCCCGTCAGGGGCGCCAGCGGGCCAGGGCGGCGCAGCCCTGCTCGACCACGTCCTCGGGCCCGGCGAAGGAGAAGCGCACCGTCGTGGCCCCTCTCCTCGGATCGAAGTCCAGGCCCGGGGTGGCCAGCACGTCGAGCTCGTCCAGCCATCGCCGGCACAGCGCCAGCGAGTCGGGCGCCGTCGCCGGCACCAGATGGGCCACGTCGGCATAGACGTAGAAGGCCCCGTCGGGCGGAGCGAAGGAACCGAGCCCGGCCGCCCGCAGCCCGTCGACCATCAGCGCCCGCTTGCGGGCGAACGCGGCGACGTTCTCCTCCAGCTCCTCCCCGGCGTCCATGGCGGCCAGGCCCGCCACCTGCGACACGTGCGGGGCGCAGATCGCCAGGTTGCCGTGGAGGCGCTCGCACGCCTCGATGACGTCGTCGGGCCCCACGATCCAGCCCAGCCGCCAGCCCGTCATCCCGAAGTACTTGGAGAACGAGTTGACGATCACCGCATCGGGCGCCGACTCCAGCGCCGACACGGCCCGACGGCCATAGGTGATGCCGTGGTAGATCTCGTCGGAGATCACCCGCACGCCGCGGGCCGCGCACCAGGCGGTGAGCCCGGCGAGCTGGTCCGCCGGAACGACCGTGCCCGTCGGGTTGGCCGGGCTGGCCACGATGATGCCGTCGAGGGGGCCCGCGGCCTCGAGCAGCTCGGGGGTGGGTGCCCAGCGCGTCGCCGGGCCGACCGGGATCTCCACCGGCTCGATCCCCAGCGCCGCCAGATCGTTGCGGTAGCACGGGTAACCCGGAGCGGTGACGGCCACCCGGTCACCGGGGTCGAAGCAGGCCAGGAACGCCAGCACGAAGGCACCCGAGGCCCCGCCGGTCACGAGGATCCGCCGGGGCGACACATCCACCCCGTACCAGTCGGCGTAGTGACGGGCCAGCCGGTGCCGCAGGGCAGGCAGCCCGTACGCGGTGGTGTAGCCGAGCGTGGAGCTGCGCACCGCCTCGGCGGCGGCCGTCCGGGCCGCCGCCGGAGCCCCCGAGGACGGCTGACCGACGTGGAGCGCCAGCAGGCGGCCGGTGCGGTGCAGGTGCTGCTCGCCGAGCTCACCCATCTGCATGGCCAGGAACGGGGCGACGGCCGACCGGGCCGACGGACCGGGGCGGGGAGGGACCGGGTTCACGGACCCAGCCTGCCATTCAGCGGATGGCACGCACCGGGCCGAACGGGGGTTCACCGGCGGGCATCGGCGGGCATCGGCGGGCATTCGGGAGTTCGATCCACGTACCCTTCGCTGCGTGCCGGACACCCACCACGCCCACGATCCCGCCCCTGCGTCCGCCTCGAGCCCGGCGTCCGCCTCGAGCCCGGCGTCCTCCGGGTCCCGCCCCGAGGCGTCCGAGGACCGCAACCTCGTGCTCGACCAGCTGAGCGACCGGCTCAGCAACTTCCGCCTCCTCTCCAAGGACGACCCCCGGGGGGCCGACACCATCCTCGGTGAGCTCGGCGCCCGCGGCCGGGCCGAGCAGGACATCGTCAGCGAACTGGCCAAGCGACGCCCGCTCTACCTGCCGGGCCGCTTCGAGGAGGCCCACCAGCTGGCCATGCGCTCCCTCGAGGTCCTCGACCGCAACGGCGCCCGTTCCGCCAAGCTCCCACCCCTGGGGTTCCTCCAGCCCGTGGCCGCGTTCCTGGTCCAGCTCGTGGCCCGTTTCATCGTGCGCAACTACCAGGCCGAGGTCATCGGGGCCATCCGCAACCTGTACCTGCGCCGCGAAGCCCAGTGCGGGCGGGCCACCGAGGAGCGCCGCCTCCTGCGCCGGGCCCGCATCGACGCCGACCGCGTCGCCCCGACCCTGCGCAAGAACCCCATCGGGGTGCCCGCCTTCCTCCTCGGCGGCGCCTTCCTCGGATCCGTGCTGTCGACCCTCGGCCGGGCGGCGAGCACGGCCAGCTCGTCGCGGGCCGGCGTCGTCGTCCTCGCCGCCGTCGCCTTCGTGCTCACCGCGGCCCTCTCGTGGGTCGTGATCCGTGGCGCCGCCGTCGCCCGTCACCGCATCAAGCTCACCCTGGACTCGCCCCTCCAGGCCCTGTGGGAGACCATCGGGGCGGCCGGCCGGCCTCCTCGCGACGCCGCCCGCCAGTTCGCCCTGATCGCCACGGTCCTGCCCGCCGTGGGCGGTGTGCTGCTGCTCGTCGGGATCGTCCTCGCGATCGTCCGCTGACCGGCGGGCGCGACCCTGGACGCGCCGGACCCTGGACGCGCCGGACCCTGGACGCGCCGGACCCTGGACGCGCCGGACCCTGGACGCGCCGGACCCTGGACGCGCCGGACCCTGGACGCGGATCGGGGCGGGCCCGCAGGCCCACCCCGATGCAGCGGTCATGGAGCAGGGGCCGGGGCCCGGCCCCGCCCGGTCAGGTGACGGTGATGCTCACCAGCGTGGTCTTGATGAGCGACCCGGCCGTCCCGGTGATCGGGATGCTGTAGGTGCCCGGGGCCACCGCCGTCGACACGTTCACCTGGAGCGTGGTCCCGGTGGCGGAGGGGTTCTGGGTGGGGAACGACGTGGTGATGCCCGCCGGCGGGGTGCCGGTGGCGAAGGTGATCGGCGCCGGGGTACCCGTCCAGGCCACCGGGACGGCGGTCAGGCCGGAGTTGCCCCGCGAGATCGTCAGCGCCTGGACCGTGCCGAAGGCGAAGTCCGACCCCGGCGTCGTGCCCACCACGAGGGTGAAGTTGCCCGACAGCACCGTCGCACCGCCCTGGCCGATCACGGTCAGGGTGTAGGTGCCCGCCGGGGCGTTGGCCGTGGTGATGGTCAGCACCGTGCCCGTCTGCGTGCTCGGGGCGGCGAACGAGGCCGTCGTGCCCGCCGGCAGCGGGGTGCTCCCCGAGACCTGCAGCGTGAGCGGCACGGTGGCGTTGGTCACGGTGATGGCCACCGTCGCGGTACCGGTCTGGCCGACCGACACCGACGTGGGGCTCACCTGCATCGTCGGCACGCCCGGCGGATTGGGCGTGGCCTGGCCGGCGACGACGGCCAGGGTGAAGGGCACCGTCCGCACGCTCGAACCGGCGATCGCCGTGATCGTCAGCGGATAGGAGCCCACGGGGGTGCCGGCAGCGACCGAGATGGTCGCCTTGGCGTCGGTCCCGGTGGCCGGGTTGGGGCTGAAGGTGACCGTGACGCCGGTGGGCTGGCCCGTGGCGGCGAAGGTCACCGGGGTCGTGAACCCGGCGGCCCGGACGATGGTCATGCCGAGCTCACCGGCGGCACCCTGGGGCACCGAGCCGGCGGTGGCGACGAGGCGCACGTCGTAGTCGACGACGGCGCTGCTCGGCGTGGTCGTCGCGGTCGGCGTCCCGGTACCCGGGTTCGTGCCCACCTGCAGGGTCACCGTGGCCGAGCGGGTGCCCGAGCGCAGCGTCAGCGTCACGTTCCCGTTGGCCGGCGGCGCGAGCAGCGTCAGCGTGCCCTGGGCCCCGGTGATCGGGTTGGGGCTGATGTTGGCGAAGCCGCCCTGGGGCATGCCTTCGACGGCGACGCTCACCGGGCCCACGAAGTTGGCCGCCCGCTGGATGTTGAGGGCGGTGGTGGCCTGGGCCCCGGGAGCGGCCGACAGCACCGGGCTGGCCGGCACGATCGTGAACTCCGGTGCCGCCGGGACCGTGGTGGCCGGGGCCGTCGTCGCCGCCGGGGCCGTCGTCACCGGGGCCCCACCGATCGGCGGAAGCGTGTCCTCGGTGTCACCGGCGCCGGGGTCGACGACCTTCACGGTGAGCGTCTGCGTCGACGTACGGCCCTTGCTCGAGCCGCTGATCGACACCCGGTAGGAGCCGTTGCGCAGGCTCGTCGCCGGGCGCAGCGTGATGTTGGTGTTGCGGACGATCGGGTTGTCGTTGAAGCGCAACGACAGGCCCGTCGGCACGTTGCGGGCGCCGAGGAACACCGACGACCGGTCGGCCGTGGTGCGGGTGATCGACACGGCGACGCTCGCCGACGAGCCTCGCTCGACGGTCACGCTCGACTGGCCGAGCCGCACGGCGAAGGGCGTGCTCGAGACGGCGGCGGCCTCGAAGGGTTGCGTGACGGCGAGCGCACCGATCGTGAGCACGGCTGCGGTGAGGGCACCGAGGGGGCGGGGAAGTCGGCCCATGAGTCCTCCTGGAGAGATGACGGGAGAGTCTCCCATCAGACGAACGACACTTCACGCATCCCCGCGCCGGGGCCGTGTGAGGGCCTCGTGAGGATCCCATGATGGACCGTCCGCAGCCGACGGCAGGGCCGGCAGGGGGGTCAGGGCGGGCAGGGCCGGCAGGGCCGGCAGGGCCGGCAGGGGGGTCAGTCCAGGGAGTCGGCGAGCTGGGGCCGCTCGCGCAGGGAGCGCTTCAGCTCGGCGAACCCGGGGAACGTGGCCACCTCCCAGACGGCGTCCCAGAGCCGCAGGGCGGCCTCGCCCCGCGGGACCCGGCTGATGACCGGGCCGAAGAACGACGCCAGCTCCCCGTCACGGCGGAAGCTGATGATCGGCGTGCCGACGTCCTTGCCCGTGCGGGCCAGGGCCTCGTCGGTCTCGGCCTGCAGCACGGCGTCCCAGCGCTCGTCGTTGGCCGCGGCGACGTGCTGCTCGGGCAGCCCGACGGAGCGCAGGTAGTCGGGGAACCCCGCCTCCCAGTGGTCGGCCATCTCCGGCCGCCGGCCCCGCACGTGGATGTCGCCGCCGAACTGCGTGTAGAGCTCGGCCATGCGGCCCCGGCCCTCGGCCGCCCGCACCGAGGCGGCGACCCGGAGCAGCTTCTGGCCCGTCGTGTGCCCGCCGACGTACCCGGGCGGGAAGTCACGCTCGTAGTCCTTGCCGTGGGACAGGTTGAGCAGGCGCAGGCTGATGAAGCGCCAGTCGACGTCGAGGCCCCGCTGCCGGGCCACCTCGGCGACCCACCGTGAGGTCAGCCAGGCCCAGGGGCACACGGGATCCCAGAAGAACTCGACGTCGGCCGGAGTCGCTGCATCGCTCATCCCGCCACCATGCCACGGTCGGCCGCCGCTGCGGTCTGGTGCAGCTCGATCAGGTTCCCCCACGGGTCGCGCAGGAAGCACTGCCGGGACGTGGCCACGCCGACCGGGTCGCTCACGCGCACCCCCCGGTCCCGCAGCTCGGTGACCGTCGCGTCGAGGTCCTCCACGAGCACGGCGAAGTGGTCGCGGGTCGGCTCGTGGGGGGCACCGACCACGAGATGCACCTGCTGGCCGCCGGCGTCGAGCCAGGCGCCGGCGAAGGGGAAGTCGGGGCGGTCCGCCCGCTCCACGAGGCCGAGCACGCCCACGTAGAAGGCCATGGCCTCGGCGTGGTCGCCCACGGTGACGTTGACGTGATGGATCCCGACCGGTCGCATCCCCGCAGCCTGCCCGACCTACCCCCGGCCCGCCAGGGCGAGGTCGGCGATCTCGCCCATGATGCGGCTGACGTCGACGTCCTTGGGTGTGTAGACGGCCGCCACCCCGGCCGCCCGCAGCACGTCCCGGTCGGCCTCGGGGATGATCCCGCCGACGACGACCGGGGCGTCGACGCCCATGCGGCGCAGCTCGTCGATCACCTGGGGCACCAGCTCGAGATGGGAGCCCGACAGGATGGACAGGCCGATCACGTCGGGGTCTTCGTCG
>JBIKWW010000154.1:0-7853 GCA_044356125.1 Acidimicrobiia bacterium | reverse complement strand
GCTGCGGCGTCGTCACCACGAAGATCTCGGCCCGGGGCAGGTACTGGGCCATCGACAGGGCGACGTCACCGGTACCGGGCGGCATGTCGATCAGCAGGAAGTCGGGCTCGCCCCACACGACGTCGACCAGGAACTGCTCGAGCGCCTTGTGGATCATCGGACCACGCCAGATGATGGCGCGGTCCTCCTCCACCAGGAAGCCCATGGACATCACCGACACGCCGTAGGCGCACGGCGGGACGAGCATCCGGAGCTCCTTGTCCTCGGCGCGCTGGTCGGGCAGCATCGACGGCTGTCCCTCCAGCCCCATCATCTTCGGGATCGAGAACCCGTAGATGTCGGCGTCGAGCACGCCGACGCGGTGACCGAGACGGGCCAGGGAGATGGCCAGGTTGACGGTCGTGGAGCTCTTGCCCACCCCGCCCTTGCCCGAGGAGATGCCCAGGATCCGGGTACGGGAGCCGGGCTGCATGAACGGGGGCGCCTGGGCCGGCCCGGCGGCGTGGCCGTGTCCGTGCTGGCCGGCGTTCTCGTGCGTGGCCCACCCCTCGCGCAGGCGGGCCAGGAGCAGGCGCTGCTCGTCGACCTCGAGCAGGTCGAGCGACAGGTCGAGATGCCCGATCCCGGGAACGGCGGACACGGCCTCGGCGACGGCCTGGGCGAGCTCCTCGGCGACGGGATCGTCCTCCACCTTCAGCGCCACGGTCACCCGGGCCGTCGACCCCTCGACCCGGGCCTCACGGACCAGGTCGAGCTCCACGATGCTGCGCCGCAGCTCCGGTTCCTCCACGGCACGGAGCGCGTCGAGGAGCTGGGCATCGGTCGTCACGGGGGCCTCCGGCGGTGGGGAGCGAGGTCGGGGGAAGGCGGTTCGGGGGGCCGTCGGGGTGGGCGGCACCCGGGGGGCGGCCGTTCCGACGGGTCACCGGTAACCTATCGGCGTGACCGAGCTAGCGAGACCCGTCCGGCTCGGTCCCCGCCCCGACCGCGACCCGGCCCCCTCGGCCCGACCGGTCCGGGCCGACGAGCTCACCGGAGCGGTCAGTGCCGCCACCGCCATGTTCGGCGATCCGACCCGTCGGCGCGTCTACCTGTTCGTGCGCGACCACCCGGCGGGCGTCACCGCCACCGAGGTCGCCGAGTTCGTCGACGTGCACGCCAACGTCGCCCGCCACCACCTCGAGAAGCTGGCCGCTGGGGGCTACCTCGACGTCGCCATCATGAGCGCCCCCGGTCGCACCGGGCGGCCGTCGAAGCGCTACCGGTCCACGGGCCGCGAGATCGAGCTGGCCGAACCCGCCCGGCGCCACGACCTGATCGTCACCCTGCTCGGGCGGGCGCTGTCGATGCTCACCACCGAGCAGGCCGAGCACATGGCCGAGGAGGTCGGCGAGGCCTACGGCCGTGAGCTGGCCGGCCAGCTCAACCCCGGCGACGGGCACCGCTCGATGCAACAGGCCCTCCACGCCGTCGCCGAGGCGCTCACCGCCCACGGGTTCGCGGCCCACGCCGAGGCCCACGACGGCGCCATGTCGATCGTCAGCGGGGCCTGTCCCTTCGGCTCCCTGTCCGACCAGCACCCGGTGATCTGCGCCGTGGACCGCGGCATGGTGCGGGGCATGCTCAGCGCCCTGGCCGGTGGCGCCCGCCATCCCGAGCTCACCGCGTCGCGCCCCCAGGGTGACGAGTTCTGCGTCACCACGGTCTGATCGGCCCCGGTCCGAACCCACCCCCTCACGCCCACCCCCTCACGCCCACCCTGACGGCAACCCTGAGCCGACCCCGGGGGGTGAACCGGGGGGAAACAGGACGTAGGTCGGATCCGCCCGGGCCCGGCGCCGTCCACAATGGCCGTCATGCAGATCGCCTCCCCCGCCGCTCCAGCCGGCGTCACCCTCCCCGCCGGGCCCGCCGCCTCGTGCCGAGACCTCGTGAAGGTCTACGGCTCGGGGGAGAGCGAGGTCCGGGCGCTCGACGGCGTCAGCGTCGACTTCGAGCGGGGCCAGTTCACCGCCATCATGGGTCCGTCGGGATCGGGCAAGTCGACCCTCATGCACTGCGCCGCCGGCCTCGACAACGTCACCGGGGGCAGCGTCGTCATCGACGGGGTCGACATCACCAGCCTCAGCGACAAGGAACTCACCCGGCTCCGCCGGGACCGGATCGGCTTCGTCTTCCAGTCCTTCAACCTCATCCCGACGATCGACGCCCTGGAGAACATCACGCTGCCGATGACGCTCGCCGGCCGGTCCCCCGACCAGGCCTGGCTCGACCACGTGATCGACACCGTCGGGCTGCGGGACCGGCTCTCGCACCGCCCCTCCGAGCTCAGCGGCGGCCAGCAGCAGCGCGTCGCCGTGGCCCGGGCGCTGGCCTCCCGTCCGGCGATCGTCTTCGCCGACGAGCCCACCGGCAACCTCGACTCCCGGAAGGGGGCCGAGATCCTCGGGTTCATGAAGACCGCCGTGAAGAACCTCGGCCAGACGATCGTGATGGTCACCCACGACCCGATCGCCGCCGCCTACGCCGACCGGGTGATCTTCCTGCAGGACGGACAGATCGTCGACGAACTGCAGGCTCCCAAGGCCGACGCCATCCTGGCCCGCATGAACCGCTTCGGCGACTGAGCCCGGCGCACCACGATGATCGCCCTCGCCCTCCGCAACGCCTGGTCCCGCAAGGGCCGGCTCTTCGCCACGATCATGTCGATCCTGCTCGGGATCGCCTTCCTCACCGGCGCGCTGACCTTCACCAACACCCTCCGGGCCTCCTTCGACGACCTGTTCTCGAACGTGTTCCGCGGCACCGACGTCGTCGTCGCCGGCAAGCAGGAGTTCACCGACAACTCCGACTTCAACGACGGCCGGGCCCTGCTCCAGCCGTCCACGGTCGACACCGTCCGCCGGGTGCCCGGCGTGAAGGCCGCCGAGCCCGGCATCACCGGCCTGGCCCAGGCGCTCGACAGCCGCGGCAAGCTCGTGTCCGCCGGCGGGGCCCCGCCGTTCGGCTACCTCTGGAACGACACCGACGAGCTCAACCCCTACGACCTCGTGCGCGGACGGGCCCCGAAGGCGGCGAACGAGATCGTCATCGACGCCCTCGTCGCCGAGCGCGGCAAGTTCGAGATCGGCCAGACCGTCAAGGTCCTCACCAAGGTGGGCACCGACCCCTACGTCGTCACCGGCATCGCCACCTTCGGCAGCGCCAACTCGGCGGCGGGCGCCACCGCCATCCTGTTCCCCGACGAGACGGCCCAGCGGGTGCTCGGCGAGCCCGGCACCTACCAGAGCATCACCGTGCTGGCCGAGCCCGGCGTCACCCAGGAGGCACTGCGCGACCGCATCGCCGCCGCCCTCGGCGACGGCGTCGACGTCAGGACCGGCCAGCAGGCACTGGAGGACACCCAGAAGGTCTTCCGCGGCGTGATCGACGGCTTCGGCACGTTCCTCAGCGCCTTCGCGCTGATCGCCATCTTCGTGAGCACGTTCGTGATCTACAACTCCTTCGCCATCCTGGTCGCCCAGCGCACCCGTGAGATGGCGCTGCTCCGGGCGATCGGGGCCGGGCAGGGCCAGATCGTCCGGTCCCAGCTCGTCGAGGCGCTGATCATCGGCGTCGTCGGATCGGTGCTCGGCATCGTCGGCGGCGTCGGCGTGGCGCGGGTGCTGCGCTCGGTGTTCAACGCCGCAGGCGCCTCGCTGCCCGAACGCGGCCTCGTCGTGAAGGGCACCACGATCCTCGCCGGGCTTCTGCTCGGCACCCTCGTCACCCTGGTGTCGGCCGTCGTGCCATCGCTGCGGGCGGGGCGGGTGCGGCCCCTGGCGGCGATGCGGGAGCAGGCCGTCGACCGGACGGCGGCCAGCCGCAGCCGGCGGATCGCCGGCCTGGTCCTGCTCGGCCTCACCATCGCCGCACTCGTCGCCGGCCAGTTGACCGACGGGGACGGCGGGCTGATCCTGCTCGGGCTGTCCTTCGTGCTGGCCGTCCTCACCGCCGTGGTGATCGGGCCCGTGGTCGCCCGGCCCGTGGCCGGGGTCCTCGGGAGCCGACCCGTGGCGGTCATCGTGATCGTGCTCGGCGGCCTCGTCGGGCTGAGCGCCCTCGGTACGCTGGCCGGGGCCCTGCAGGCTCCGGCGCTCGTGGCGGTGGCGGTCATCATGGGCCTCTTCGCCTGGGGGCTCATCGGATCGGGCATCGCCGCCCAGGGCACCACCGGCCGCATCGCCCGGGAGAACGCCCGCCGCAACCCCTCGCGGACCTCGACGACGGCGCTCGCGCTGACGATCGGAGTGGCCATCGTCGCCGGGATCGGCACGATGCTGTGGTCGCTGATCTTCACCTTCACCGGCTCCGTGCGCGAAGGCACCCGGGCCCCGTACCTGGTGGCCGCCTCGAACTTCTTCGGCTTCCCGGCCTCGGTCGAGGACGACATCGCCAAGGTTCCGGGGGTGACGGCGACGTCCGCCTGGCGCCAGGGCACCTTCCGCATCGACGACGACAGCAAGAGCGTCGCCATCGTCAACCCGGCGACCATCACCAAGGTGGCCGACCTCGGCTCCGTGCGGGGCGACCTCGGGGCCATGTCGCAGGTCGGTTCCATCGCCGTCGCCGACACGGCCATGAAGACCAACGGCTGGAGCCTCGGCCAGGAGATCCCGCTCGCCTTCGCCAACGGCACCACCCGCACCGGACGCATCGCCGCCACCTACTCCCGGCCCGGCGCGATCGGGAACACCTACTACCTGGCCGGTCCCGCCACCTTCGAAGGGGTCCCGAGCTTCCCGTTCATCTCGCTGATCTGGGTCCAGACCGACCCGAAGGCGGACGGGGCCGCCATCGAGCGGGCCGCCGAGGCGGCGCTCGCGCAGTACCCGTCCGCGGAGTTCGTGACCAAGAGCGAGTTCGTCAACCGGCAGATCCTCCAGGTGCTGCCCATCCTCGGGATCATCGGCGCCCTGCTGGCCATGTCGTTCCTGATCGCCATGATCGGGATCGCCAACACCATCAAGCTGTCCACCCTGGAACGCACCCACGAGCTGGGTCTGTTGCGGGCCGTGGGCATGCAACGGGCCCAGGTCCGCTCGATGATCCGCTGGGAGGCCATCATCGTCGCCCTCCTCGGCACGGCCATCGGCCTGCTGATCGGGATCGGCTACGGGGCCGCCCTGGTCTCCAAGGCCTCCGACGACGACAGCATCAAGCTGGCCATCCCGTGGTTCGGCGTCCCCCTCCTGGCGCTCCTGGCCATGGGTGTCGGTCTCGCCGCCGCCGCCCGCACGGGCCGACGGGCGGCCCGGATCGACGTCCTCCAGGCGATCGCCACCGCCTGAGGGGCCTCGGCGACGACCGTCCTCCCGCACCCGCCGGACGCGCCCAGGCTGCGTCCGGGCCGGGCCGCGGCCTGGTCGGCAGGTGGTCCGCTACTGCTCGCCGCGGCGCAGTGCCGCTTCGAAGGCGCGGGCGAGCAGCGGGGTGTGGCGGGCGTCGGGTCGCACCAGGGGCGAGTCGGCGGCCGACGGCGACTCCGGCCCCGGTTCCCGCTCCGGCCCGTGCCCGTCCTCCCCGCGCCCGGCCTCCCCGCGCCCGGCCTCGCGGCGCGACACCCGGTCGTAGCCCTCGGGCAGCTCGTAGCCGGCGTCGGCCTCGAAGGCGAGCTGGTCGGCCGCCTGGCTGAGCCGGGGGCGACGCGTCCGATCCGGGCTGCCCCGCGACCGGCGCCGCCGCGGGCCGGAGGGCCCGGTCTCACCACCCTCCCCGTCCTCGAAGAGCGGGGGACGCTCGGCCCGTACGTCCACCACCGTCCAGCCCCGCGCCGGGCGGAGCCGGGCGAGGTGGTCGACGCACAGCAGGGCGGCGCCGCCGTGCTCGTCGGTGTGGGCGTCGACGACGACCGTCCGGTTGCGGGTGTCGATCAGCAGCCGCCCGGCCGCCGGAGCGGGGCAGGCCGGACGCGAGCAACCCGGCGCTCCGCTCGCGTCCGGGGGATGGCCCATCCCCCGGGATGGTACCGGCGCATCGGCCCGGAGGTCCGGGCGACCCGGTCCCGGGCCGTCCCCGTCATCCACCACGGACGCCGACGAGGGCCCCGGCCCCGCCCAGCGCGGTGCCGGCCGCCGTCCCCGCTGCGCCGGCCCGCTGCCCGTCGGGTCCCTGAGGGGCCACCGGCACGGTGAGGGCCCCGCGGACCCGCATCACGAGCGTCCACACGACGGTGGCCCCGACGACGTGGGCCATGACCAGGCCGGCCGGGACCTGGTTGAAGTACTGCACGTACCCGATGCCGCCCTGGGCGACGATGGCGGCGAGCAGCATGGTCGTGCGACGCCGTACCTCGCGGCCGTGCACCCCGTTCGGAGCCGTGCGCTGGACGTGCACGGCGAGCCACACGGCGAAGGCGCACAGGAGCCACACGGCGATGCTGTGCCAGCGGGTCGTCGCCCGCATCGACAGGGCGAAGCGCTCGACGTCGGGATCCCCGCCGTGGGGCCCCGATCCCGTCACGATCGTGCCCAGGAACAGGACCATCAGCGCGCAGATGGTCAGCCCCCGGCCGATGAGGACCGCCCGCCGCCCGACCGCCGGGACCCGCTCGCGGCCGAGCATGGTGCTGGGGTGCTCCTCGCGGGACCGGTTCACGATCACCACCCCGACGGCCAGCGAGGCGATCGCCAACATGAAGTGGCCCATCACGATCTGGGGCATCAGATGGAACAGCACGACGAAGCCGCCCAGCACGGCGTTGCCCATGATGAGGGCCACGACGGCCCAGCCCAACTGGACCAGGTCCCGCCGGTAGGGGCGGCGGGCGACGGCACCGAGCACCCCGACACCGGCCACGACGACGAGCAGACCGGTCACGACCCGGTTGGCGAACTCGATGTCGTCGTGGTGGCTCGTCTCGCCGAACTCGGCGGTGAGCGAGCCCTGGTGGCAGTTGGGCCAGGTGGGGCAGCCCAGACCGGAGCCGGTGAGCCGGACGGCGGCACCGGTCACGATGATGAACGCCAGCAGGAAGGCCGACACGGCGGCGATCCGGTGGAACGTGGCCGGGCGCATCCGCACCCAGCGGCCGATGAGGAGGAAGGAGAGCGCGATCGCGGTGAGCGTGGCCAGACCGCCGACCGAGGCCCGCCACAGCGGCGAGCCGACACTGCCGGCACCCTGCAGCGCGGCGAACAGCCCGGCCAGCGCACCGGCCCGGATCCGGAAACGGGACCGCTCCCACGACGCCACCCGCCGGACCCTCCATGCCAGCGGCGACGCGGGCAGGGTCAGGTCCTCGGCGTCGGCGGCGACGGCGGTCTGTCGGCGGCGGTCCCTCACGGTCTGATTCTCCCAGCCCCTCCGGGCCAACCGCGCGGCCTGGCCCCCACCGGCGCCGATGACGGGTAGCATCGGTCACCGGCCGTGTCCGGGAACCCTCCCGGAGGCCGGGGGGCTCCCATGAACCTCGACGTCCGATGAACCTCGACGCCGTCCGCGTCGGCCTCACCTTCGACGATGTGCTGATCGTGCCGCGCTACTCGTCGGTCCGCACGCGCTCCGACGTGTCGCTGCGCACCCAGGTGAGCCGCAACGTGACGATCGACCTCCCGGTCGTCGCCGCCAACATGGACACGGTCTGCGAGTGGGAGATGGCGGTCGCCCTCGGCCGGATGGGCGGGATGGGCATGATCCACCGCTTCCTCACGATCGACCAGCAGGCCGCCCAGATCGGCAAGGTGAAGGGCGAGGGCGTTCCCGTCGGCGGCGCCATCGGCACGGATCACGACGCCTTCGAACGGGCCGGGGCGATGATCGCCGCCGGCGTCGACGTGCTCGTGCTCGACATCGCCCACGGTCACTCCCAGCGC
>JBIKWW010000153.1:0-7888 GCA_044356125.1 Acidimicrobiia bacterium | reverse complement strand
AAGGGTGGGGACCCGCACGTGTTCGGCCGGGCCGCCGAGGAGCTCATGGCCCTGCGGGCGGCCGGGATCGAGGCCGAGGTGGTCCCCGGGGTCAGCTCGGCGCTGGCCGCCCCGGCGTCCGTCGGGATCCCGCTCACCACGCGCCTCGCCTCGAGCGGGTTCACCGTCATCACCGCCCATCAGGACCCCGCCACCGACCGCGACCTCGACTGGGACGCCCTCGCCCGCCTCGGCACCACGCTCGTCATCCTCATGGGGGCGGCCCGCGCCGCCGCCTTCCGGGACCGCCTCCTGGCTGCCGGCATGGATCCCGAAACCCCCGTCGCCGTGATCACCGAGGCCACGCTCGCCACCCAGGCCGAGCGTCGGCTGGTGCTGGCCGAGCTCGGCGTCGAACCGGTGGCCAACCCGTCCGTCATCGTCATCGGTCCCGTCGCCGGGCTCGATCTGCGGTGCCCTCCCGTCCCGACCCCCCTGCAGGTGGAACACGCATGAGTCAGGTCCTCGAACCGGTCACCCCTCGTCTCACCGGCCCCATCGATCCCGAGATCGAGGCCGATGTCGCCAAGTTCGAGCGGATGCTCGCCAAGTACCGGGCCGGCGAGCTCGACGACGACGTCTTCCGCGTGTTCCGCCTGGCCAACGGGATCTACGGACAGCGTCAGGGAGGCACCGCCCAGATGGTCCGGGTGAAGGTGCCCTACGGGTCCATCCGGCCCGAGCAGCTCGAGGTCATGGCCGACATCGCCGAGCAGCACTCGCGCGGCTGGGGGCACATCACGACCCGTCAGAACGTGCAGTTCCACTTCGTCGATCTCGCCGAGGTCCCGACCGTGCTGCGCAAGATGGGCGCCGTCGGCCTCACGGCCCGGGAGGCCTGCGGCGACACGGTCCGCAACATCCAGGGGTGCCATCTCGCCGGTGCCTGCCCCTACGAGGTGCTCGACATCACGCAGTGGGCCGAGGCGACGTTCCGTCACCTGCTGCGCAACCCCCTCGGCCAGCGCCTGCCCCGCAAGTTCAAGATCAACTTCTCGGGCTGCTCGACGGACTGCGGCCAGGCGATGTTCAACGACGTGGGGGTCGTGGCCGTCACCCGCACCGGCGACGACGGGACGGTCGAGCACGGATTCCGGGTCTTCCTGGCGGGAGGCCTGGGTGCGAACCCCCACCCGGCACTGGCCATCGAGGAGTTCACGTCCCGCGAGGACCTGCTCCCGACCATCGAAGCGTCGCTGCGCGTCTTCGAGCAGGCCGGCAACCGCGACAACCGCATCCGGGCCCGCATGAAGTGGCTCGTGGACACCCTCGGCTGGGACGAGGTCAAGCGCCGTGTCATCACCCAGCGGCGCCTGCTCCCGGCGTCGTCGTCGTGGCCCGGCGGCATCCCCGTCGAGGTGCAGCAGCACGGTGACGCTCCGGCCGGGCGCAGCTCGACCGTCGAGCCGACGGTCATCGGCCAGGGAACCCCGGTGCGCCTCGGCCGTCCGAGCGACTACGAGCGGTGGGTCGACGCCAACGTCGTGCGGGGCACGGCCAACGGCACCGTCTCGGCCTACGCCTGGGCCCACCTCGGCGACATCACCGCCGCCCAGTTCCGGGCCCTGGCCGCCATCCAACGCGACTTCGACGCCCACGTGCGACTCACCAACCGCCAGAACCTCGTGTACCGCAACCTCACCGAGGAGCAGCTCCCCGCCCTCTACGCCCGCCTCCAGGCCATCGGCATGGACCGGCCCGGGGCCGAGCTGGTGCGCGACGTCGTGTCGTGCCCCGGGGCCGACACCTGCGGGCTGGCGATCACCCAGTCGCGGGGGCTCGCCAAGGCGATCGGTGAGCGCCTCGAGGAAGAGGGCCTGGCCGAGGTCGGTGGGGTGCGGATCAACATCTCGGGCTGCATGAACTCCTGCGGCCAGCACCACACCGCCGACATCGGGTTCTTCGGGGCCGAGCGCCGCGCCCACGGGGTCGCCGCCCCCGGGTACCAGATGCTGCTGGGCGGCTACGTCGGCCAGGAGCAGGCCATCTTCGGCGACAAGGCACTGCGCGTCCCGGCCAAGAACGCCCCCGAGGCGGCCGTGCGGGTCGTGCGCCGCTTCGCCGCCGAGCGCCAGCCCGGCGAATCCTTCCGGCAGTGGATGGACCGCAGCGGTGGCGCCAAGGGCCTGGCCGGCGAGCTCAAGGACCTCGACCACTTCCCGGCTCCGGCCGATGCGCCCGACATGTACGTCGACTGGGATGAGGCGGCACCCTTCGCCGTGGAGCTCGGCGTCTCGGAGTGCGCGTGACGGATCCGGCGTCGGTGGACGCCGACGCGACGCTGCTCACCGCGGCGTACGCGGTCATCGACGCCGCCAATGCGGACGACCCGACCCGGTTGCTGCGTGACGGCGTGGAGCGCCCGCTGGCGCAGCTCCAGGGAGAGCTGGCCACCGCGTGGCTGGAGCGACTCGATCCCCGGGCCGGGCCGGCACTGCGCATCGCCGCACGCGCCCATCACCTCCGCCGGTTCGCGCTGCCGCGGTCCGACTACCCCGAGGGCCGTGCGGGCTACCTCCGCTGGCGTCGTGACCAGAAGGTCGCTCACGCCGCTGCCCTGCGCGAGCTGCTGACGCCGATCGGCGTCGATGCCGACGTGATCGAGCGCGCCGGTGTGATCGTCCAGAAGATCGGGCTCGGTACCGACCCCGAGGTGCAGACCTTCGAAGACGCCGTGTGCCTCGTCTTCCTGCAGACCCAGTACGACGACCTGCTGGCGCGCGGCGGCGAGGACCTCCTCGTGAACGCGCTGCTGAAGACGATGAAGAAGATGAGTCCGGCCGGTCTGGCCCTGGCCGTCGAGGCGACGCCCGAGGGAGCCGGCCGGGATCTGCTCGTGCGCGTCGCCACGACCGGCGCCTGAGGCGCCCGCCCGGTCAGTCCCCGTCGAGCTCGGCGGCGATGGCTTCGATGCGCGAGCGCCAGTCGAGTCCCTCGGTGGTGCGGCCCTGCGCATGCAGCGCGTCGCGCTCGGCGCTCAGTCGGGCGACGAGCTCCTCGAGCCGTGCGGGCATGGCCGCGGCGGCCCGGTCCCGCAGCCACCCGGCCAGGGCGGGGCTCGCCCCACCGGTGGAGACCGACACGATCACCGGCTCGCGGCGGTGCACCGCGGGGAGGATGAACGCGCAGCGGTCGGGGTCGTCGGCCGCATTGCACCAGATGCCGCGGGCCTCGCAGGTGTCGAACACGAGCTGCTGCGCGACCGGGTCGTTGGTCGCCGTCACCACGAGCCAGCGACCCTCGACGTCGTCGGGCTCGAAGCGCCGGGGAACGCAGCGCACGGCGGGGTTGGCGGTCAGCTCCTCGACGATCTCGGGTGCGACCACCGTGACGACGGCCCCTTGGGCGAGCAGGCCCTCCACCTTGCGGGCCCCGATGGGTCCGCCACCCACGACGAGCACGTCGCGGCCGCGCACGCGCAGCATCACCGGATAGAGCCCATCCATGCGATCAGCCTGACACGGCCTCCAGGCTCCGCAGACGCCGACGGAGTCGGCGCCGGGCCCGACCACAAAGTACAAAAGCCGATAGGAGAAGTCGGGATTCGCGCTACAGTGGCCGCATGGCCGCTGCACCGCTGATCTGGCTGACGGGTCTGCCCTCGGCGGGGAAGACGACCATCGCCCGGGCCCTGGCCGAGCGCCTCCTCACCGATGGCCGGGTCGTGCAGGTGCTCGACGGCGACGAGGTGCGGGCCGAGCTCACCCGGGATCTCGGGTTCTCCCGGGAGGACCGGGAGGAGAACGTCCGCCGCATCGGGTACGTCGCCGATCTGCTCTCGCGCAACGGTGTCACGGCGATCTGCCCGGTGATCTCGCCGTATCGCAGCTCCCGTGACGGGGTGCGGGAGCGGGCGGGGGAGCGCTTCGTGGAGGTGCACGTCGCCACGCCGGTCGAGGTGTGCGCCGAGCGCGACGTCAAGGGCCTCTACGCCCGCCAGCGGGCAGGGGAGATCTCGCACCTCACCGGCGTCGACGATCCGTACGAACCCCCGCTGTCGCCCGAGGTGGTCGTGCGCGCCCACGAGGTGAGCGTCGCCGCAGCGGTCGACCAGATCATCAGCGCGCTGACGATTGGGACGCGGACATGACCCTCGCCCGCAGCGGTCCCGACGACGCCGAGCTCGCCCGCCTGTCGGCCGAGCTCGAGGGGTCGCCGGCCGCCGAGATCATCGCCTGGGCGGTGGCGACGTTCGGGGATTCGCTGTGCCTCACGACCTCGCTGACCGACGCGCTGCTCATCGACCTCGCCACCTCCGTCGATCCCGGCATCGAGATCATCTTCCTCGACACCCAGTACCACTTCCCCGAGACGCTCGAGATGGCCGTGACCGTGCGGGAGCGCTACGGCGCCAACCTCCGGGTGATGACGCCCGACTTCGGGCCCGACGATCTCTGGCGGCTCGACACCGAGACCTGCTGCAAGCGCCGCAAGGTCGACCAGCTCGACCGCGCCCTCGTCGGCAAGCAGGCGTGGCTCAGCGGTCTGCGCCGCGACGACGACCCGGGCCGGGTGGCGACGCCCATCGTCGAGCGGGACAAGCGGGGCCTCGTCAAGGTCAACCCCATCGCCACGTGGACCGATCGGCAGGTCGCCGATCATCTGCGCGCGAACGATGTGCCCGTGAACCCGCTCCAGGCCCGGGGATACCCCTCGATCGGCTGCTGGCCGTGCACGCAGCCCGTCAGGGAGGGCGAGCACGCCCGCGCCGGCCGTTGGGCCGGGACGGCCAGGACCGAATGCGGCCTGCACGGCTGAACCAGGAGGACCCATGAGCTCAGCGACCCTCTCCCCGCACCGCAGCGCGCTGCTGACGGCCCTCGAGGACCAGGCCATCCACGTCCTGCGCGAGGTGGCGGCCGAGCTGGAGAAGCCCGTGCTGCTCTTCAGCGGCGGCAAGGACTCGGTGGTGCTGCTGCGCCTCGCCGAGAAGGCGTTCCGCCCCGGCCGCTTCCCCTTCCCCGTCATGCACGTCGACACCGGCCACAACTTCCCCGAGGTCCTGCACTTCCGGGACCGCCGCGTGGCGGAGCTCGGCGAGCACCTGATCGTGGCTTCGGTGCAGGAGTCCATCGACCGCGGCCGCGTCGCCGACCCCGGCCCGACCGGTTCCCGCAACCGCCTCCAGAGCGTGACGCTGCTCGACGCCATCGAGGCCCACGGCTTCGACGCCTGCATCGGCGGGGCCCGCCGGGACGAGGACAAGGCCCGGGCCAAGGAGCGCGTGCTGTCCTTCCGCGACGAGTTCGGCCAGTGGGATCCCCGCAACCAGCGCCCCGAGCTGTGGCGCCTCTACAACGCCCGCGTCCGCCCGGGCGAGCACCTGCGCGCCTTCCCGATCTCGGACTGGACCGAGCTCGACGTCTGGCGCTACATCGCCTCCGAAGGCCTCGAGCTTCCTTCCATCTACTACGCGCACCGACGACCGGTCGTACGCCGGGACGGCATGTGGATGGCCGTCACACCGGTCACCCCGGTGGAGCCGGGCGAGGCCTCCGAGGAGCGCGTCGTGCGCTACCGCACCGTCGGCGACATGACGTGCACGGGCGCCGTGGCGTCGTCGGCATCGACGATCGAGGAGGTCATCGAGGAGGTGGCGGTGAGCCGGGTCACGGAGCGGGGGGCGACCCGCGCCGACGACCGCTTCTCCGAGGCGTCGATGGAGGACCGCAAGCGCGAGGGGTACTTCTGATGGCCGCCGACCTGGCGGCCCCGCCCGTCGAGCTGCTGCGCTTCGCCACCGCTGGGTCGGTGGACGACGGCAAGAGCACGCTCGTCGGCCGCCTGCTGCACGACGCGAAGGGTCTGTTCGAGGACCAGCTCGACGCGGTGGCCGTCTCCAGCGCCCGTCGCGGCCGTGACGGCATCGATCTCTCGCTGGTGACCGACGGGCTGCGGGCCGAGCGCGAGCAGGGGATCACCATCGACGTGGCCTACCGCTACTTCGCGACGCCCCGCCGGTCGTTCATCATCGCCGACACCCCGGGGCACGCCCAGTACACCCGCAACATGGTGACGGGGGCATCCAACGCGGATGTCGCGGTCGTCCTCGTCGACGCCGTGCGCGGACTGACCGAGCAGTCGCGCCGCCATGCCGCAGTGGCGGCGCTGCTCGGCATCGGCCACGTCGTGCTGGCGGTCAACAAGATGGATCTCGTCGACTGGAGCGAGGCGTGCTTCGACGGGATCGTGGCGGAGGCCGACGGGATGGCGGCGGCACTCGGCATCGGGCGGCTGGTGGCGATCCCGTTGTCGGCTCTGGCGGGCGACAACGTGGTCGAGCGGTCGGCCAACCTGGCCTGGTACCGGGGGCCGAGCCTCCTCGAGCACCTCGAGACGCTCGCCCTCCCGGCCGACGAGCTGGCCGCCTCGCCGCTGCGGTTCCCCGTGCAGTACGTCATCCGGCCGCCTTCGACCGAGGGCGGCCGGCCCGTGCGCCACTACGCCGGCACCGTCGCGGCGGGAACCCTCCGGCCCGGGCAGCACGTGACCGTGCTGCCCTCCGGGCTCACCACGACGGTCACGGCGGTCGAGGACGGCGATGGTGCGCTCGACGTGGCGGCCGCCGGACGCAGCGTCCGCGTGCGCGTGGGCGACGATCTCGACCTGCGCCGCGGCGACGTGATCGTCGCCGGCGGCGAGCCCCGGGTCGGGCGGCGGCACACGGCGACGCTGTGCTGGTTCGACCGCACGCCGCTGACCGCCGGACGGCGTGTGCTCGTGAAGAGCGGCACCACGACGACCCGGGCGACCGTGCGCTCGCTCGAGGACCGGCTCGACCTCGAGTCGCTCGCCCGTCGGCCCGGTGCCGAGCGGTTCGCCATGAACGACATCGGGACGGTCACGATCGCCACCGCCGACGACCTCGTGACGGACCCCTACGCGCGCAACCGCACGACCGGCAGCCTGATCCTGGTCGACCCCGACACCAACGCCACGCTCGCCGCCGGCATGCTCGCCTGAGCTCCGGCCCCACCGTTCAGCGGGTGCTCCAGGCCCCCGGCGCCTGGAGGTGCTTCTGCACCGTTCGGGGGAGCTTCCCCGCCGCGAGGTGCGCCACGGTGGTGGCCTCGAGCACCTGGCGCACGGCCGAACGGGTCGCCACCCACAACTCGCGCAGGGCCTCGTTGCCCTCGGGGTAGCTGATCTGCTCGGGCGGCAGGCCGCGAACGTCGGCCAGGGGACCCTCGACGGCCCGGATGATGTCGGCGACGGAGATCTGGGTGGCCGGGCGGGCGAGGCGGCAACCCCCCGATGGTCCCCGCTGGGTGTGGACGATGCCGGCGTTGCGCAGCTCCGACAGGATCGTCTCGAGGAACTTGGCGGGCAGGTCGGCCTTCAGGGCGACGACCTCGGCCGACATGAGGGTCCCGCCGGTGTTGCGCCCCAGTTCGATGCAGGCGCGCACGGCGTACTCGGCCTTCGACGAGACGTGCACGGTCCGCCATGCTGGCAGACGGACCCGCCGGGGGACGCGGCGTTCCTCCAGGAGGCGGCGACCGACGGACGCTCAGCCGCGGCGCGCCGCCTGCACGGTGCCGTCAGGGGGCAGGCGATCAGCGGAAGGCGCGCAGGGTCTCGAGGGCGGCGGGGTCGACCCGGGCGCCCCCTCGGGCGGCCGCTTCGACCAGCTCGGTCAAGGCGGCCACGGTGCCGGGGCCGGTGCGCTCCTCGTCGAGCGGGATCTCGACGGCCCGCCAGCCCCGGCCGCCGATGACGATCTCCGCCACGCCGTCGTTGTCGATCACCGACACGGTGCGCACGTCGTGCAGCGCCACGGTGGTGGTGAACAGGGGCCGCCGGCGGCTGACCGACTGCGACGAGACGGTCCAGCGCTCCACCACCGAAG
>JBIKWW010000152.1:0-7932 GCA_044356125.1 Acidimicrobiia bacterium | reverse complement strand
TCGGCGGATCCGGTCGGCGGATCCGGTCGGCGGATCCGGTCGGCGGATCCGGTCGGCGGATCCGGTCGGCGGATTCGGTCGGTGGCGGCCCCGGCCGCGACCATGACCGGGTGACCGACTCCGCCGATCTCGTCCTGCTCGACGTCAGCGACCGCATCGCCACGCTGACGCTCAACCGGCCCACCGCCCGCAACGCCCTGTCGTCGGGTCTGCTGGCCCGGCTGCGCGAGCAGATGGCGGCGGCCGAGGCGGACTCCGACGCCGACGTGGTCATCCTCACCGGCGCCGATCCGGCCTTCTGCGCCGGACTGGACCTGAAGGAGCTCGGTTCCACGGGCGGCAACCTCGGCCGTCGGCCCGACGGGGACGCTCCCGCCGCCCCGGCCGGTGCGGCCGTGGTGAACGCCCCGTGGGCACCCATCACCAAGCCCCTCATCGGGGCCGTCAACGGGGTGGCGGTCACCGGCGGCTTCGAGCTGGCCCTGCTGTGCGACTTCCTGGTGGCCTCCGAACGGGCCAGCTTCGGCGACACCCACACCCGCGTCGGGATCCTCCCCGGCTGGGGGCTCACCGTGAACCTGGCCGCCGCCATCGGGCACCGCCGGGCCGTGGAGATGAGCCTCACCGGGAACTTCATGGGCGCCGAGGAGGCGCTGCGGTTCGGGATGGTGAACCACGTGGTCGCCCACGAGGACCTCATCCCGACGGCCCGCCGCCTCGCCGCCGACATCGCCGGCAACAACACCGAGGCGGTCCGCACCCTCCTGGGCTCGTACCGGGCGACCCACCTGATGACGGGAGCCGACGCCTGGCGTCACGAGGCCGAGGTGGGCCGGGCCTGGATGCGGCGCACCTACGACCCCGCCGCCATCGAGGCCCGCCGCCAGGGGATCATGACCAGGGGCCGCACCCAGGTCTGACCCCGCCCGATCCGCCCGACCCGCCCGGACCGCCCGCGGCGGGCCCCATGCGGCCGGGGCCGGGACCTTCGGCTTGCCATCGACGGGCGTCGCGGTCGTACCATCGCCCCCATGACGACTCGCATCATCGTGGTGGGCATCGACGGCAGCACCAACAGCGTCGACGCGCTCAAGTGGGCCCTCCAGGAGGCCGCCCTCCGGGGCGACACGGTGCGGGCGCTGCACTGCTGGACCTATCCCGTCGGTTACGGCATCGACATGGCCGGCGTTCCCGCCCTCGCCCCCGAGCAGCTCGAGGAGGGGGCCCGGGCGGTGCTGGCCGAGACCGTCGCGCAGGCGACGGCGGGCATGGACCCGGCTCCGAACGTCGAGCAGGTCATGCGCCACGGGGCCGCCGCCAACGAGATGGTCACCGAGAGCAAGGAGGCCGACCTCGTGGTCGTGGGCGCCCGCGGCCACGGTGGCTTCGTCGGCCTGCTCCTGGGTTCGGTGGCCACCCAGGTCGTGCACCACGGGCACTGCCCCGTCGTGGTGGTCCCCCACCGGTCCTGAGACCGGCCTGGCGCTCGACCGTCCCCGGCCGGTGCCGGTCCCGCGATCGGGGCGGTCGCCGGGGGGTCCGGTGCCCGTGGCCTCAGCCGACGGCCGTGTCGAGTGCCCCCAGGGTCGGGTACAGCGGGTGGGTGGCCAGCAGCTCGGCGCAGCGTCGGCGCGTGGCCTCCACGACCGACGCGTCGAGGCGGTAGCGGGCCAGGCTGGGCCCTGATGCCGTCGACGTCGGCTCGGCCGCCCGCAGCACCCCGGCGATGATGTCGGCCACCTCGTCCATGTCGTCGGCCGTCATGCCCACGGTGGTGAGCGCCGGGGTCCCGAGCCGGATCCCGCTCGTGTACCAGGCGCCGTTGGGGTCGTAGGGGATCGAGTTGCGGTTCACGATGACGCCCGACTCCTCCAGCGCCGACTCGGCCTGGCGGCCGGTCAGCCCGAAGCTGCGGACGTCGACGAGGACCAGGTGGTTGTCGGTCCCGCCGGTCACGAGGCGGGCCCCGCGCCGCATCAGGCCCTCGGCCAGCGCCCGGGCGTTGGCCACGACCCGGGCGGCGTAGTCCTGGAACGACGGCTGCCGGGCCTCGGCGAAGGCCACGGCCTTGGCCGCCATCACGTTGGCGATCGGCCCGCCGAGCACCATCGGGCAGCCTTTGTCGACGAACTCGGCGTACTCGCCGGTGCACAGCACCATGCCACCGCGGGGACCGCGCAGGGACTTGTGCGTGGTCGTCGTGACGACGTCGGCATGGGCCACCGGGTCGAAGTCCCCGGTGAACTGCTTGCCCGCCACCAGCCCGGCGAAGTGGGCCATGTCGACCATGAACGTGGCGCCGACCTCGTCGGCGATCTGGCGGACCGCGGCGAAGTCGATCCGGCGCGGATAGGCCGAGTAGCCGGCGACGATGATGAGCGGACGGAACTCCCGGGCCAGGTCGCGGACCTTGGCCAGATCGAGGAGCTCCGTCGTCGGGTCGACGCCGTAGTTCCGCTGCTCGAACATCTTCCCCGAGATGTTGGGCCGGAACCCGTGGGTGAGGTGGCCGCCGGCGTCGAGGCTCATGCCGATGAGGCGCTGACGCCCGAAGCCGGCCCGCAGCTCCTCCCAGTCGCCCGCCGACAGGTCGTTGATGTGCTTGACGCCGTGGTCCACCAGGAACGGGGCCTCGACCCGCTTGGCCAGGATGGCCCAGTAGGCGACCAGGTTGGCGTCGATGCCCGAGTGGGGCTGCACGTAGGCGTGCTCGGCGCCGAACAGGGCCCGGGCGTGCTCGGCGGCCAGGGCCTCGACCCGGTCGACCCACTCGCAGCCGGCGTAGAAGCGGTGGCCGACGGTGCCTTCGGCGTACTTGTCCGAGAACCAGTTGCCCATCGCCAGCAGCGTGGCCGGCGACGCGTAGTTCTCGCTGGCGATGAGCTTGAGCTGGCTGCGCTGGTTGCCCAGCTCGCCCCGGATGAACTCGGCGACGCGCGGCTCGCTGCCGGCGATCACGTCGAGGGCGGCGAGATAGGCCTGGCGTTCACGGGAGTCGGCGCTCATGGGCGTGCAGGCTAGGCCGGGGCCCGCCCCTCACCGACGTGGCCCGAACGGTGGGACCGAACGACCGGAACAGCCCCGCCGACCGGAACAGCCCCGCCGACCGGAAACGCAACGGCCGGGCGCCAGGGTCAGCGGCCGGTGAACTCCGCCTTGCCGGGGCCGTTGGCCAGGAACGAGGAGATCCCGATGCGGGAGTCCTCGGTGCCGAAGGACATGGCGAAGCGGTCCTGCTCCAGCGTCAGGCCGAAGTCGAGGCTGCCCTGCAGGCCGCCGTCGATGGCCTCCAGGCAGTAGGCCTGCACCGTCAGCGGGCCCCGGGCCAGCTCGCGGGCCCACGCCAGGGCCTCCTCCATGACCTGCCCGGGCTCGACCACGCGGTCGGCCAGGCCGATGCGCAGCGCCTCGTCGGCCTGGACCTGGCGGCCCGACAGGCAGATGTCCTTGGCCCGGCTGGGCCCGACGAGCCGCGGCAGGCGCTGGGTGCCGCCCGCCCCGGGGATGATGCCGAGGAGGATCTCGGGCTGACCGAACACGGCGTTGGTGGCGGCCACCCGGAAGTCGCAGGCGAGGGCCAGCTCGCAGCCGCCGCCCAGGGCGAACCCGTTCACGGCGGCGATGACCGCCCGCGGGAAGCCGTCGATCATGTCGAAGACCCGGCGGAGGTTGGCGCCGATGACGCGGGCCTCGTCGGGGCCGCCGAAGCGGGCGATGTCGGCCCCGGCGGCGAAGATGCGGTCCCCACCGGTGACGACCACGGCACCGGGCAGATCGGCGGCGAGGGCGGTGAAGACATCACCGAGCTGGTCGGTCAGCTCCGGGTTGATGGCGTTGACCTTGGGACGCTGGAGACGGACGACCGCGACGTTCCCATCGGCCCGCTCGACGCTGACGAACTGCTCTGCTGCTGTCATGGTCCGAAGGCTACCGGGCCGATCCGTCGGCCACGCGGTTCGCGGCGGCGTAGGGATCGAGGCGCCGGGCGACGACCTCGTCGAGGATGCGGCGGTAGTCCTCCCCCGCACACAGCGCCAGCGCCCGCTGCTCGAGCAGCCGCACGACGATCTCGCGCAGCTCCCGCTCGACCCGTGACGCCCGGCGCCGGTCCAGCGAACCCTCAGCGCGCTGATGATCCAGATGGGCGAGGACCGTCTCCCACAGCGCGGTGACGCCCGTGCCGTCGACGGCCGAGGTGCGCAGCACCGGCGGACTCCAGGCCCCCTCGGGAATGGCCGACAGCTCGAGCATCCCGAGCAGGTCGCGCTCGGTCTCGGCGGCCCCGGCACGCTCGGCCTTGTTGATCACGAAGATGTCGCCGATCTCGAGGATGCCCGCCTTGTTGGCCTGAACCGAGTCGCCCCATCCCGGATTGACGACCACCAGCGTGGAGTCGGCCGCCCCGGCGATCTCGACCTCGACCTGGCCGACGCCCACCGTCTCGATGAGGATCCAGGGGAAGCCGGCGGCGTCGAGGGCCCGGACGGCCTCGGGGGCGGCCAGGGCCAGGCCCCCCAGGTGACCGCGGGTGGCCATGGAGCGGATGAACACGCCCGGGTCGAGGTAGTGGTCGCTCATCCGGACCCGGTCGCCCAGGATCGCCCCGCCGCTGAACGGCGAGCTGGGGTCGACACAGAGCACCGCCACCTCCTGGCCCCGGCCGCGGATCTCGGCGATGAGGCGGTCGGTCAGCGTCGACTTCCCTGCTCCGGGGGCGCCGGTGATCCCGACCGTCACGGCGCGGCCGCCGCGGGGCCAGGTCAGCGAGCCGACCAGTCGGGCGTCGTCACCCCCCTGCTCCACCATGGACAGGAGACGGGCCAGCGCCGTCCGGTCACCGGCGAAGGTCGCGTCGGCCAGGGCTCTCGGATCGCGGCGGGCCACGAGGAGAGGACACTACCGAGGTACCCGGGCCCACGTGCCATCGTGGCGGCTCCATGGCTCTGCGGCTCCCCTCGGCGGCGAGGCCTCCGGTGGCGCTGGGGCCCGAGACGGGCCGCATGCTCCGGGGGCTGGCCGTGCTGTTCCTGGCCACCGGCTTCTGCGGGACCGTCACCACCAGCCTGATCACCTACGTGGCCGACGAGTTCGGGGCCAGCCGGGCCGAGCAGGGACGGGCGCTGGCGGCGATCCGCTCCGACATCGTCATCTCGCTGGTCATGGTCTGGATCGCCGACCGCGTGGGCCGCCGCCGGACCGTCCTCGTGACGGCTGCGCTCGGCATCTGTGGGACGGCCCTGTGCGCGGCGGCCCCCGGGCTGGTCGGGTTCACCCTCCTGCAGATCGCCGCCCGGGGTTTCGTGACGGCCACCGCCGTCGTCGCCGCCGTGCTGGGCGTGGAGGAGACCCCGGCGGCGGCCCGGGCGTGGGCGTCGAGCATGCTGGTGACGTGTGCCGCCCTCGGTTCGGGGACGACGCTCGTGCTGCTGCCGCTGGCCGACCTGGGGCCCCGGGCGTGGCGGGGCATCTACCTGGTGCCGCTGCTGCTGCTGCCGCTGCTGCCGGCCACCGCCCGCCGCCTGCCCGAGAGCCGGCGCTTCCTCGACACCGCCGACCGCCGCCGCCACGGGGACCGCGCCCCGGTCACCCGGGCCGTCGTGGGCCGCTTCGCCACGCTGGCGCTGTGGGCGGGCCTGATGGCGTTGTTCACCACCCCGTCGCGCCAGTTCCTGAACGACTTCCTGCGCGACGAACGGGGGTTCACCGGGGCCGGGCTGACCGCCTTCGGGCTCCTGACCAACCTCCCGGGGGTGATCGGGGTGGTGGTCGGCGGCCGCCTCGCCGACCGCTACGGACGACGGCCGGTGATCGGCATCGGCCTGCTGGTGTTCGCGTCCACGTCGGCCGCCATGTTCCTGCAGGACGGTCCCCCCATGTGGCTGGCCGCCACGGCCATGGCCGCCGCCGGGTCCGTCGTGCTGCCCGCCATCAGCATCTACGGGCCCGAGCTGTTCCCCACCGACTTCCGGTCACGGGCGTCGGGCCTGCTGGCGCTGAGCGGCCGGGTCGGGTCGGCGATCGGGCTCACCCTGGCCGGTGCCCTGGCCGACCGCTGGAGCCTCGGCGGGGTGCTCGCCGTGATGGCCAGCGCGCTGATCATCAGCGCGCTGATCTTGATCTTCCGACTTCCGGAGACGGCTCGTCGCGAGCTGGAGGAGATCAGCTCTGGGCCCGACGGCGACGCGGCGGGCCGGTGGGCGGCAGCGCCGTGAGCCAGTCAACGACGGTGTCCGCCACCTGATCGTCGCGCCGCCGCAACGAGTGGTCGGCGCCCTCGATCCACACGTGGGTGACCGGGCCGGGGATGGCGGCGGTGGCGGCCTCCAGCTCCGCGGGCGTCCCGAACTGGTCCTTCGTGCCGGACACGAACAGGCAGGGGAGCCGCAGCGCTCCGAAGTGCCCGCTCCGCAGCCGGTCGGCCCGGCCCGGTGGGTGCAGCGGGTAGCAGACCAGCACCAGCGCCCGGGCCTCCAGCCCCTCCGCCACCGCCACCGAGCACATCCGTCCGCCCATCGACCGGCCCCCGAGCACGAGGTCGCCCGGCGCACACCCGGCGGCGGCGACGGCGGCCGCAGCGGCGTCGACCACGTCGGCCACCAGCACCGGCTGGCGGTCGGGGATGCGCCGACCGGCCCGCCGGTAGGGGAAGTCGTGCCGCTCGACCGTCCACCCCCTGGACGAGAGCCGCTCGTCGATGGCGACCAGCGAGGCGTGGTCCCGGGTGCTCCCCGCCCCCGGCGTGATGAGCAGCGCGCCCACGGCTCCGATCAGGCCGTCTCGAGCAGGATGCGCCGGGCGCGGGTGAGGTCGGTCATGCGGCGCGACGCCTGATCGGGGTCGCCGCCCCGGTCGGGGTGGGCGTCCCACACCATCTCCCGGAACCGCAGCTGGACGTCGTCGCGGTCGGGCTGGTCGTCGATCGTGTAGCCCATCACCCGCATCGCCCAGCGGAGGTCCTCGTCCATCGTCATCCACCGGGACCAGCGGGACTCCTCGCCCAGCATGCAGGCGACGAACCGGTGGTCGAGCGGTCGCTCCCACACCATGGCCCGGCGGAGCGCGGCGAAGGCCCGCGGCCGGGCCGCCATGGGCAGCGTCGCCGCGGCGTACAGCGCGCCGAGGATGTTGACCTCGGGGGCGGCGTGGTCGTCGAGATCGAACCAGGTGTCCTCCCCCTCCCCCACCAGGCTGTGCCGGCTGCGGTCGAGACCAACGGTGTCGGCCTGGAACCGGTAGCGCATGCGGGGCTGGGCGATCCGGCGCTGGTGCTCGAGATCGTCGGCGAGCGCGAACACGTCGTGGACGAACTCGTCGTCGAGGCCGGGCACGTTGGCAGCCACGATGCCCCCGAGGAGCACCCCGCCCCAGCCCGGGGCCGGATCGGCGGGCAGCACGCAGAGCCCGAGGGCCACCCGGCGGGTCGGGGCGACGGGCCGAGAATGGCGGATCTCGACCTCGGCCAGGAGCATCGGGCGACCTTAGGCGGAGGCCCCGCCGTAGCGTTTCCGGGGGCGCCGGAGGCTGCGTGCCGGGGGCGCCGGAGCTCGGCTCCCGGTGGTTCCCGCGCTCAGGAGGCGGCGGGCGGCAGGTGGCGGTCGAGGAACGCGCCGATGCGCGTGAGCTCGTCGACGGTCGTCTCCGGGCGCCTCCAGCCGTGCCCCTCGCCGGCGTAGACGTGGAGCTCGGCGGGGCGGCCGAGCGCCGCCAACCGCTCGGCCAGGGCCTGCGACTGGCCCACCGGGACGACCCGGTCGGCGTCGCCGTGCAGCAGCAGCAGCGGCGCCGTGATGGCCTCGGCCACGGTCATCGGGGAGCACTCGTCGGACCGCTCCACCGGACCGACGAGGATCCGCGTGTAGTGACGCTCGAACCGGTGCGTGGTGGCGTCGAGCTCGCCGAGGTCGGTGACGGGGTACAGGGCGATCCCGGCGG
>JBIKWW010000151.1:0-8010 GCA_044356125.1 Acidimicrobiia bacterium | reverse complement strand
AACGATGGTGTTGATCGTCGTCCCCGTGCCCGCGACGAGCAGGGACGGCAGCACGAGGTTCCACGTCGCCGGGAAGCCTTGGAACCACAGGTCGTCGGTCATCATGTCGGTCCGGGAGAACCAGATCGCCGAGAAGAACACCACCGCCCCCGCCAAGGGGAGCGAGATGCCCTCGGGTACGAGCCCGAACTGGTGCATGAACACGGCGGGGACGACCACGCAGGTCACGTAGTCGATCACTAGGTCGAGCACGTAGCCGTCGATGCGGGGCTCGTGCTCGCGGACGTGGAGCTGTCGCGCCATGGGCCCGTCGATGCCGTCGATGATCTGGGTGGCGAGCAGGAACCAGATGGCCCGTTCGGCGTTGCCGTCGAAGACGGCCTGCAGCGCCAGCATCCCGATGACGACACCGCTGGTCGTGAAGGCGTGGACGCCCCAGGCGATCCGGGTGGACCGGCGGCAGTGCTCGCCGGGGCCGGGTCGCCCGACCACGGTCTCACGTCCTTCGTCAGGCATCGGGGGGACGCTACCGGTACCGTGACCGCTGGTGGCAGACGGTCCGAACGATCCCGACGATCCCGACGGTCCGAGCGGTCCCGTGGGCCCGGTCGGTCCTGGCGAACGGAGGGGCCGGAGCGGCGGGGTGCGGGCCTCGGCCCGGGCCGCGCTCGGGCAGCCGGGCACCGAGGGGCGTCGGCGCTTCGTCGCCATCTGGGCGCTGGTGGCGGTCTGCTACGGCGGGCTCCGGGTCCTGGTGGTGACGCTGTTCCTGGCCCGCTACGGCGTCGACCCCGTCGTGTTCGCGTGCGTGGAGCTGACCTCGTCGATCGTGTACGGCGTCGGGTCGGCCCACGTGGTGGCGGCGCTCGCCGACCGGGCCCACCGGGCCTTGCGGCGCTGGATGCTGGTCGCCGCCGCCGGGTTCCTGGCACCCGACGTCTACGTGGTGGCCTCCGGGGGCAGCCTCCCGGTGGGAGCCCTCGTCGTGGTGGTGGGGGTGGCGACGACGACGTCCGTGCTGGCGGTGCGCGACATCCGGCGTCGGGCCCGGGAGGCGGCCACGGCGGCGTCGGCCGCCGCCGGGCCTCCCCCGGCCGGCGGGGGAAGGCCACCGGGGCCGCCCCGGTAGGCTCGCCGCCCGTGCCCGGCAGCTACTGGATCGAGACGCTCGGCTGCCCCAAGAACCAGGTCGATTCCGACAAGCTCGAGGGCACGCTGCTGGCCGACGGACTGGTCCGGGCCGGTTCGGCGGGCGATGCCGACGTCGTGGTGGTCAACACCTGCGCCTTCGTGGAGCAGGCCCGTCAGGAGTCCGTCGACGTGATCCTGGCCCTCGCCGACGCCCGGCGGCCCGGGGCGCGCCTGGTCGTGACGGGCTGCCTGGCCGAGCGCTACGGCGGCGAACTGGCCGCCGAGCTCCCCGAGGTCGACCAGGTGGCGGGGTTCGGGGTCCCCCTCCGGCACGGGCTCGAGGTCCCGTCGGCCGGGGCGGTCGCCGTCGCCATCGGGCGCAAGCCGGGATCGCCGCCGGTGCCCGCTCTGGACCTGCTCAACCTCCCCCGGCCCCGGTCGGCCACGCCGTGGGCGTACGTGAAGATCGCCGAGGGCTGCGACCGCACCTGCGGCTTCTGCGCCATCCCGTCGTTCCGGGGCCCGCAGCGGTCCCGCTCCCCGGAGGCGATCGTGGAGGAGGTGGCCGCTCTGGGCGTCCGTGAGGTCGTGCTGGTGGCCCAGGACCTCGCCTCCTACGGCAAGGACGTCGCCGGGATGGGGGCGGGTTCGATCGTGCCCCTGGTGCGGTCGGTCGGTGAGCTGGTGGACCGGGTGCGCCTGCTGTACCTCTACCCGAGTGATCTGACCGATGGGCTGGTCGAGGTGATCGGTGCGTCGGCGGTGCCGTACTTCGACCTGTCGCTCCAGCACGTGAGCCGTCCGCTGCTGCGCCGCATGCGGCGCTGGGGCGACGGGGACCGCTTCCTGCGTCGCATCGGGGCCATCCGCGCCGCCCATCCCGACGCCGTGTTCCGGTCGAACTTCATCGTCGGCTACCCCGGCGAGACCGAGGAGGACCACGACGAGCTGCTCGCCTTCGTCCGCGACGCGCAGCTCGACTGGTGCGGCTTCTTCACGTGGTCACGCGAGGAGGGCACCTATGCGGCGGGGCTCGGCGGTGTCGTCGACGCCCGTCTCGCCGCCGAGCGCCATGCCGAGCTCTCGGAGCTCCAGGACCGCATCACGGCGGCCAAGCGGGCGGCCGAGATCGGCGCCGTCCACGAAGTGCTCGTCGACTCGCCCGGTGAGGGGCGGTCGCACCGGGAGGCGCCCGAGATCGACGGTGTGGTGCGGCTCCCGGAGTCCGTACCGGTCGGATCGATCATCAGCGCGCGCATCATCGGGGCGGAGGGTCCCGACCTCGACGCCGTCCCGGTCGACGGGCCCGGTCCCCGCTGATGGTCCGCCGACCCCGGGACGCTTCGGGCCGCCGGCTGCGCTACGAGCCGAGCGCCCGGATCACGCCGGCCAACGCCGTCACGGTCGTGCGGATGCTGATGACCCCGGTGGTGCTCCTCCTGATCGCCCAGCGGGAGTTCGACCTGGCGACGTTCCTGCTCTGGGTCGTGGCCTGTTCCTCCGACGCCATCGACGGGATGCTGGCCCGTTCCATGGGCCCCACCAACTCCGGGGCCTTCCTCGACCCGCTGGCCGACAAGGTGCTGGTGCTCGGCGCGCTGGTGGTCCTCGCCGCCCAGGGCGCCTTCGCCTGGGTGTGGGTGGTGGTGATCGCCGGGCGGGAGCTGGCGATCAGCCTGTACCGGTCCCGGCTCAGCGCCCGCGGCGTGTCGCTGCCGGCCCGTCGTTCGGCCAAGTGGAAGACCGCCGTCCAGCAGATCGCGGTGGGCCTCGCCCTGCTGCCCTGGTTCGGGCGGGAGTGGCCCTGGCTGGCCCAGGGGGCTCTCCTCGTGGCGGTCGTGCTGACGGTCTGGTCGGGCTGGCTGTACCTGGTCGACGCCCGCCGGGGCCGGGCGCGGTCGGTCGCCGCCTGAGCGGCGCGGGTCCGCGATTGGCCCCCGCCCCCGGCCCGCGTCGTACGGTCGGGGCCCATGCAGGACGGGGGACAGGTGCGGTTGCCGCTCGAGGGTGTGCGCGTCGCGGAGGTGTCGAGCGGTTACGCCGCCGGCCTGGCCGGGCGCCTGCTGCGCGGCTACGGCGCGCACGTCAGCCGCCTCGACACGACGGCGTTCGGCCGGGGTGTCCCCCTGACCGACGAGGAGCGGCTGGCGCTGCACACCGGCAAGCTCGAGATCAGTACCGAGGGCAACTGGCGGGCGGCCGTGCACGGTGCCGACCTCGTGCTGAGCGACCTGCAGCCCTCCGCGCTGCGTCGCCTGGAGCTCGACTGGCTCCGTGACCGCCGTGGCGGTCAGGTCGTGGTGTCGGTGACGCCCTTCGGGCTCACCGGCCCGATGGCCGACGCCCGCCACACCAACGCCGTCGCCTTCGCGCTCGGCGGGATCATGGGGCTGACCGGGGACCCCGATCGCAGCCCCCTCGTCACGGGCGGGAGCCAGGCCTACGCGCTGGCCGGCATCAACGCCTTCGGGGCCGCCGTCACGGCCTGGCTGGGTCGGGTGCGCCACGGTCGCGGGGATCTCGTCGACCTCTCCGGGCAGGAGTGCGCAGCGGGCATGCTCGAGTACTACGGGCCCTACGCCTCCTACCACGGGGTGGTGACCCGTCGCCTGGGCAACCACACGCGGGCCACCTGGGCCGTGTACCCGTGCCTCGACGGCTGGGCCGGGGTGTTCGCGCTCGAACGCCAGTCGGGGGCGCTGTTCGCGCTGATGGACGATCCCGAGCTCGACGAGCCCCGCTTCCGGGACCCGCTGCGGCGCCTCGAGCAGCAGCAGGAGGACGAGCTGACGGCCAAGCTGTACGTCTGGTTCTCGGAGCGGACGAAGGCCGAGCTGCAGGCGCTGGGACTGGCCACCCGCGTGCCCTTCGGGACGGCGACGACGCCCGCCGAGCTGGTCGCCGCCGAGGGGCTCCTCGCCCGTGACGCCATCGACCGGGTGGCCGACGTGTCGATCCCCGGCCGTCCGTTCCCGGGGCTGGGGTGGCGACGCCCCACCGAGCCCGTCGCCCTGCCGGACCGTCCGGCGGTCGAGGGTCCGGTGGCGCCGGCGCCGGCACCCCTGCCCCTGAACGGGGTCCGGGTGCTCGATCTGACGATGATGTGGGCCGGGCCCTTCGCCACGCTGCGTCTGGCCGAGATGGGCGCCGACGTGATCAAGATCGAGTCCCCCTCGGCGTGGGACAACATCCGCACGCTGATCGCCCAGCCCGGCGTGGAGGACCCCTGGAACTCGGCCTTCTACTTCAACGCCTACAACCGCGACAAGCGCTCGCTGACCCTCGATCTGGCCCAGGACGCCGGGCGGGAGCTGCTCCTGCGCCTGGTGGAGACCGCCGACGTGCTCATCGAGAACTACCGGGCCGACGTGATGGACAAGCTCGGCCTGACCGCCGAGGTGCTCCGGGCGCGCAACCCGCGCCTGATCGTGATCAGCATGGCCGCCTTCGGCAAGGAGGGCCCGGACCGGGGCTTCGTGGGCTTCGGGCCGGTGATCGAGCTCATGTCGGGGCTCGCTGCGCTTTCGGGTTACGGCGACGGGGAGCCGTTCAAGACGGGCATCAGCTACGGCGACCCGGTGGCGGGGACGGCGGCGGTGGCCGCAGTGTCGCTGGCGCTGCTGCGGCGTGAGCGCACCGGTGCGGGCGTGTGGATCGACCTCGCCCAGCGCGAGACGTCCCTGGCGCTCATCGCCGAGCAGCTCGTCGCCGCGTCCCGGGGCGAAGCGCCGCGCCACCTCGGCTGTGGTGACGCCCGGTTCCCCCAGGGGTGCTTCCGGACCCTGGGCGAGGACGACTGGATCGTGGTGTCGGTCCCCGATGCGACGGCCCGGGACGGGGTGGCGGGCCTCGTGGGGGTGCCGGCCGGCGATCCCGGGTTCGAGGCCGCCCTGGCGGACTGGTGCTCCCACCGCACGGCCCTGGCCGCCCAGGACGAACTGCAGGCGGCCGGTGTGCCGGCCGGACGGGTCATCGACGCGGGCGCACTGCTGGAGGACCCCCAGCTCGTGGCCCGCGACTACTGGGTGGAGCTGCCCCACCCGAAGATGCACCCCTACCGGCAGCAGGGGGCGGTGTGGCACCTGGCCGAGGCCCGTCCCGCACCGAGGCGTCATTCGCCGCTGTTCGGCGAGCACAACCACGAGATCCTGGCGGACGAGCTCGGGATCGGCCCCGCCGAGATGGCCCGGCTGACGGCGGACGCGGTGATCGCCGACGCCCCGATCAACCCCGGCGTGGGTTGACGCCACCGACCGGCACCGGAGGGGGGCCAGCGGCGCCGATGGGGGATCAGCGCTTGCGGATCGTGGTGCGGGAGCCCTTGGGAGGCGTGTACCGCTTGGACGGCGGCGCCGTGGGCCGTCCGTCGGGCGTCGAGGTGGCCGACGGAGCCCTGGTCCCTGCGGTGCGGGCGGCGCGGGCCTCGGCCCTCGGGTCGCCGAAGTCGCCGGCGTCGATCCGTTCCTTGATGATGCGGCGCCGCGTGTTCGACATCGTGAGCATCAGGTAGAGCATGAAGCCGAGGATCGGATAGGCGAGCAGCCCGGCGAGGGTGTCGCGCTGCCAGCCGACGGTGATCCACATGACCATGGAGACGGCGCCCAGGCTCAGCGAGATCCGGCTGGAGAACTTCCAGGCGATGATCGCCATGCCGACGGCGAGGCCGATGCCCAGGCTCATCCGGGCCGACTCGTTCTTCTCGAAGCCGCCGTTCACGCCGATGATCACGAACACGGCGGCGCCGTAGAGGGCGGCGATGTATCCGATCAGGCGGTCCCGGGGGGTGAGCCGGTTGGAGCGCTTGATCTCGTCGGCGCGCAGACGGACCCGGGGGGCGGGCGGTCGCCGCTTGCTCGCCGGAGTAGGGGTGCGGGGTGTCTTCGAGCGGGACAGGAGGCCCATGGGGTCAGGCTACCGGCGCCCGGGCGACACGCTTCCCGTGTCAGCATCGGCGCATGCGTTGCGAGATCGTCGCCATCGGCACCGAGCTGCTCCTGGGGCAGATCACCGACACCAACTCGTCGTGGATGGGGGAGCAGCTCGCCCTGTCGGGGATCGACTCGACGCTGCAGACCAAGGTCGGTGACAACCAGGCCCGCATCGTGGCCGCCATCCGCGGCGCGCTCGAGCGGGCCGACGCCGTCATCTGCTGCGGTGGCCTCGGCCCCACCCAGGACGACATCACCCGCGAGTCGATCGCCGAGGTCATGGGCGTCGGTCTGGAGACGGACCCGGCCATGATCGAGGTGATCCGGGAGATGTTCCGGGCCCGCAACCGTGAGATGCCGGAGTCCAACGTCCGGCAGGCGCAGCGGCCGGTGGGGGCGAGGTTCATCGACAACGACCGGGGCACCGCCCCGGGCCTCATCGCCCCGGTCGGCGACAAGGTCGTGTACGCCGTGCCCGGCGTGCCCCACGAGATGCAGGTGATGGTCTCGCGCGTCGTGATCCCCGATCTCGTGGCCCGTAGCGGGGAGCGGGCCGTGATCGCCTCACGCGTGCTGCGGACGTGGGGGCTGGCGGAGTCGGCCGTCGCCGAGATGGTGGCGCCCCGCCTCGACGAGCTCGAGCTCGACGGGCGGGCCACGATCGCCTTCCTGGCCAGCGGCATCGAGGGCATCAAGGTCCGGGTCACCGTGAAGGCGGGGACCGCGGCCGAGGCGGCCGCCGTGCTCGACGCCGAGGAGGCGGCGTTGCGCGCCATCCTCGGGCGCTCCGTGTTCGGGACCGACGACGAGAACATGGAGCGCGTCGTCGGGGATCTGCTCGCCGGGCGGGGCTGGACGCTGGCGGTGGCCGAGTCGCTGACGGGTGGTCTGGTGGCCTCGCGGCTGGTGATGGTGCCGGGTGCGTCGGCGTGGTTCCGGGGCGGGATCGTGTCCTACGCCAGCGAGGTCAAGTTCTCGGTGCTGGGCGTGCCCGAGGGTCCCGTCGTCACGCCCGGGTGCGCGGCGGCCATGGCCGAGGGCGTCCGGCGCCTGATGGGGGCCGACGTCGGGCTGGGCATCACCGGCGTGGCCGGCCCCGAGGAGCGCGAGGGGCAGGCGGTGGGCACCTTCCACGGAGGTCTGGCCCTGCCGACGGGGACGACCACGTTCCAGGCCCGTGTCCCCGGCGACCGAGAGCGGGTCCGCCAGTTCGCCACCATCACCCTGCTCGACCACCTGCGCCAGCGCCTGCTGACGGAGTGACGCCGCGCCCGCCGGCCTGCCGCTCGGCCGCCGGGAGCCGTTGCCGGGACCGGGCCGGGTCGGCCAGCATGTGGCCATGACCGCATCCGCCGCCGGGCCCGCCCCCGATCTCGAGAACCAGCGCTTCCCCACCGGCTCCGGGGGCGTCCACACGGTGCGGGCCGAACCCTGCGCACGGCGGCTGCGCGTCGTGTTCAACGGCGAGGTCGTGGCCGACAGCACCAGCGCCCTGTACCTGTTCGAGACGGCGCACCTGCCCGTGTACTACTTCCCCGTGGCCGATGTCCGCATGGACCTCCTCGAGGCCTCCGAGCTCACGACCCACTGCCCCTACAAGGGCGAGGCCACGTACCACTCGATCGTGGTGGGGGGCCGCCGCTCCGTCGACGCGGTGTGGCGCTACGTGCATCCCATTCCCGGGTGTCCCGACATCTCGGGCCACGTCGCCTTCTACTGGAACCGGGTCGATGCCTGGTTCGAGGAGGACGAGGAGATCTTCGTCCACGCCCGTGACCCCTACAAGCGCATCGACGTGCTGCACTCGTCGCGTCACGTCCAGGTCGTCGTCGGCGGGCTCGTGGTGGCCGACACCCGCCGACCCCGGCTGCTGTTCGAGACGGGCCTGCCCATGCGCTGCTACATCCCCCGCCTCGACGTGCGGACGGACCTCCTCGAAGCGTCGACGCGA
>JBIKWW010000150.1:0-8016 GCA_044356125.1 Acidimicrobiia bacterium | reverse complement strand
GCGCGGGTCCTTCTGGCGCAGCGAGCCCGCCGCCGAGTTGCGGGGATTGGCGAAGAGCTGCTCGCCGGCGGCCACCCGGCGCTGGTTGAGCTCCTCGAAGGACCGCCGCGACATGTAGACCTCGCCACGGACCTCGAGCAGCGAGGGCGCCCCGGCGAGCCGGTCGGGGAGGTCGGCGATGGTCGCCACGTTGGCCGTGACGTCCTCGCCGACCTGGCCGTCGCCCCGGGTGGCGGCCCGGGCGTAGCGCCCGTCGCGGTACAGCAGCGACATCGCCAGCCCGTCGATCTTCAGCTCCACGACGTAGCGGAGGGACCGGCCCTCGGCGAGGAGGTCGGGGAGCAGACGGCGGTTGCGGGCGTCCCACTGGCGCAGCTCGTCGGGCCCGAAGACGTTGTCCAGGCTCATCATCGGCTGCACGTGGCGCACGGGGGCGAACTGCTCGCCGACGCGGCCGCCGACGCGGGCCGTGTAGGAGTCCTCGGGGACCAGGTCGGGGTGGTCGACCTCCAGGGAGCGCAGCTCGGCGACCAGCTCGTCGAACTCGGCGTCGGAGATCGTCGGCGAGTCCTCGAGGTAGTAGCGGCGCTCGTGCCCGGCGATCTCGGCCCGCAGCGCCGCCATCCGGGCGGCGGGATCCCCGGCGGGAACGGCGGGATCCCCGGCGGGAACGGCGGGAACGGACATCGGCGGCGTCAGCCCGTGATGGCGGCCACGCCCAGGGCGCACACCTCGATGTCCTCGGCCTCGGGGAGACCGCTCACCGCCACCGCACCGGCGCAGCGGCCGTCGACGATCACGGGCAGCCCGCCGCCCCAGCCGATGTAGCGGGTGTCGCCGAAGTAGGCGATGTCGTGGCCGTGCTCGGGGTCGCGGACACGGTCGCCGACGGTCTTGGACGGCAGCCCCTCGCGGGCGGCGGTGAACGCCTTGTGCTGGGCGATGCGCACCGAGGTGAGGCTGGCGTGGTCCATGCGCAGGAGGGCGATCAGCTCCCCGGTGGCGTCGGCGACGGCGATCACGGCCGCCTTGCCCCGTCGGGCGACCTCGGCCGAGATGGCGTCGATCGCCCGGCGGGCGTCGTCGTGGCCGATGGTCGTGAGCTGGTGCATGCCCCGATCGTGTCACGGGACGGGGACTCCTACCATCTGCGTCCGTGCCCGCCCCCACCCCCAAGCTCCTCGCCCGCTGGCCGATCCTGCTGCGGGGCCTGTGGATCGTGACCGGGGTGCTGATCCTGGCCGGTCCGGCCGGTCCGGCCGGCTCGGCGGGCGACCGTTCGGGCCCGGTGCGGGCGGTGTCGTCGGTGCTGGCCGCACTGGTCTGGGGCCTCGGGCTGGTCGCCGTGCTCGTCCCCCACCCCATCGGGCTGACGACCCTGCGCCTCGGTGCGCCCGCCCTGGCCGCGCTCGCCGCGGCGGGCCTGGCCGACGGTGGCCCGGTGCCGGTGGCCGCAGCGGTGGCGGCGGCCCTGAGCGTCGCGACCGTGGCTGCGGCCCCGACCGGCGAGTGGTGCGTCGACGGGCCCGCCTACCCCAACGAGGCCCGCTTCCCCCTGCGACCTCCGGCGGTGCACCAGCTCGTCACCGTCCCCGTGCTCGGTGCCGCCGTGGTCGCCACCACCCTCGGCGGCCCGCTCCTGCTGGCCGCCCGTCAGTGGATACCCGGCGCGATCGTCAGCGCGCTGAGCATCGCGGCGCTGGTCGTCGGTGCCCGTTCGCTGCACCAGCTCAGCCGCCGCTACGTGGTGTTCGTCCCGGCCGGGTTCGTGGTGCACGACCATCTGGTGCTGCGTGAGCCGGTCCTCTTCCGCCGGGCCCTCGTCGAGCGCATCGAGCTGACGCCCGAAGGCTCCGACACGCTCGATCTCACGGCCGCAGCGCCCGGCCTGAGCATCGACGTGCTGCTCGAGGAGAAGGTCGAGATCACCCGGCTCAGCGCCGACCGGCGCTCGGCCGACATCGGCAGCACGGCCCGGTTCCGCGTCGCCCCGACGCGCCCCGGCAGGGTCCTGGCCGAGGCCCGCGCCCGGCGCTACCCGGTGGGCTGAGCCGCCGCCGCGGCGCGGCGGGCGATCCCCCCGCCGAGGACGACGTCGCCCCGGAAGAGCACGACGGACTGGCCGGGGGCGACCCGGCGCTGGGGCGCAGCGAGGTGGACGTCCAGCCGCCCGCCGCCGAGGTCCCGGACCGACGACACCGGCAGCGCCGCGCCGTGGGCCGAGCACTGGACCGCGAGGAGACCCGCCGCACCCTCGTCGACGGACGCGTGCAGCACGACGTCGTCGAGCCCGATCACGTCGGTCAGCAGCGCCCCGGGCGGGCCGACCACGACCCGGCCGGCGGCGGGATCGACCTCGACCGCGTACCGGACCGGTCCGCCCGACACACCCAGACCGCGGCGCTGGCCGATCGTCACCAGCTCGACGGCGTCGACCGAGCCGACGCGCTCCCCGGCCGGATCCACCACGTCGGCCCGATGCAGCGCGATGCGCGACCCGAGGAAGGCCCGGCGTCCGCCCCGGGTCCCCTCGATGAAGCAGACGTCCTGGCTGTCGGGCTTGTCGGCGGTGCGCAGGCCGAGGGCCGCAGCCCGGGACCGGACCTCGGACTTGTCCAGGTCCCCGACCGGGAACAGGCAGGACCCGATCACGTCGGGTCCGAGCATGTGCACCACGTAGCTCTGGTCCTTGGCCCGGTCCACCGCCCGGTGCAGCCGCCAACGCCCGTCCGCCCCTTCGAACCGGCGCACGTGGTGACCGGTGGCGATGGCGTCGAAGCCGAGGCGGCGGGCCCGGGCCAGCAGGAGGTCGAACTTCACGTGCCGGTTGCACTCGATGCAGGGGTTCGGCGTGAGGCCCCGGGCGTGGGCCTGGACGTAGGGCGCCACCACGTGCCGCTCGAAGTCGTCACCGAAGTTGAACACCCAGTGCTCGATGCCGAGCTGCTGGGCGACCCGGCGGGCGTCGTCGACGTCGGCCACCGAGCAGCACCCCGAATCGCTCGGGCCCTGCCAGAGCTTGAGCGTCGCCCCCGCTACCTCGTGGCCCTGCGCGATCAGCAGGGCGGCGGCGACCGACGAGTCCACCCCACCGGACATGGCGACGAGCACCCGCACCGCTCAGCCCTCCCCGCGCAGGCGGGCCACGGCGGCCGGGACCACCTCGAGGGCGCGATCGACATCGGCGGCCGTGGACGTCCATCCGAGGGACAGGCGCAGGGCCCCCGCCGCCCGCTCCGGGGGAACGCCCATGGCCAGCAGCACCGGCGACACGTGCAGGGCGCCGCTGGCGCAGGCCGAGCCGGCCGACGCCGCCACCCCGGCGCGGTCGAGCAGCACGAGCAGCTCCTCGCTGGCCACCCCGTCGACGCACACGTGCGCGTTCCCGGCGATCTTGCGGGTCCGGTCGCCGCTCTCCCGGACGCCGGGTACGGCCGCCACGAGCCCGTCGACGAGGCGGTCGCGCAGCCGACCGACCCGCTCGACCCGGGCCCCCAGCTCGGCCGCCGACGCCGCCATCCCCGCCGCCAGCCCCACGATGCCGGCCACGTTCTGGGTGCCCGAGCGGCGCTCCCGCTCCTGACCGCCTCCGTGGAGCAGGGGCTCGAGGGCCACCCCCTCGCGCACGAGGAGCGCGCCGACTCCCTGCGGTCCACCGAGCTTGTGCCCGGTGACCGCCACCAGGTCGGCTCCGGCGCACAGACGGGCGGGGTCGCACCAGGCGGCGGCCTGGACGGCGTCGACGACGACCACGGCTCCCGGGGCCAGCGCGCGGGTCAGGGCCACCACCTCGGCGACGGGCTGGATCGTGCCGACCTCGTTGTTGGCGGCCATCACGGCGACGACGGCGACCGGCGCGGCGGCGGCCAGCAGGCCGGCGAGGGCGTCGAGATCAACCACGCCGCCGGGGGTGACCGGCGCTTCGACGTGACGGACCCGGCCCCGCCGCGACAGCCAGGAGGCCGATTCGCGGACGGCGTCGTGCTCGATGGCGGAGGTGATCACGGCCGGCACCGGCCCGGACCGGGCCGACCCCTCCGACCGGGCCGACCCCGCCGACCGGGCCTCGAACCAGGCCTCGACGGCGCCGGTGACGGCCAGGTTGAGCGCTTCCGTGCCGCCGCCGGTGAACACCACCTCGCCCCCGCGACCACGGTGGCCGCACAGGACGGCGGCGACGCGGTCGCGGGCGTCGTCGATGGCCGCCCGGGCCGCCCGGGCCGTGGCGTGGACCCCCGAGGGATTGCCGAAGCGCGGCCCCAGCCACGCCGACATGGCCTCGACGGTCTCCGGCCGCAGCGGCGTCGTCGCTGCGTGGTCCAGGTAGACGGGCGTCGGGGTCACGCTCCCAGGCTACGCAGGGACCCGCCGGCCCCGGGCCCGGGATCCCGGGCGACGACCCGGCGGGCCACCTGAACCAGGGAAAGGGCACCGCGACGCGCCGCTGCCCGATAACCTCCCTGACGAACGTTTGCACCGGGGCCGAACCGGCCGCCTGCAAGCCGGCATCGAACCTGTACCGCCGATCGAACCTGTACCGCCGGGGGAACCGACACCCACATGAGCCAGCTCCGCCTCGATCCGCTCACGGGACGGTGGGTCGCGATCACCGCGCAGCGTCAGAAGCGGCCCAACGAGTTCGCTGCCCGGTCGCTGCCGGTCGAGACCGACACCGAGCGCCCGTGCCCGTTCTGCCCGGGCCGGGCCGAGGCCGAGCCGCCGATGCTCGTGACCCCGGGCCCCGACGGCACCTGGCTGGTACGGGTCGTCCCCAACCTCTACCCGGCCTTCGACGGGCGGGAGCCGATGGTCGTCGAGCACCTCGGCCCGGTGTTCACCCAGGCCGACGCCTCGGGCGCCCACGAGGTCCTCGTCACCCACCCCGACCACGACGCCTCGTGGGCCGACCTCTCCGACGACCAGTGCGGCGTGGTGATGGCCGCCGTCGCCGCCCGGGCCGACGCCCACAGCCAGCTCCCCGAGCTGCGCTACAGCCAGGCGATCGTCAACTACGGGCGGGAGGCCGGAGCATCGCTGGTGCACCCCCACGGCCAGCTCCTGGGCCTGCCGTTCGTGCCCGGCGAGATCATCGCCGAGCAGGCCGGGTTCGAGCGCTTCTCCGGGGCGTGCCTGCTGTGCACGACCATCGAGGCCGAGCTCGACGCCGAGGAGCGCATCGTCTACGCCGACGACACGGTCGTCGTGATCTGCCCGTTCTGGAGCGGCAGCCCCTACGAGCTGCTCGCCATCCCCCGCACCCACGGCAGCCACCTCCACACCGCCGACCACCGCGACCTCACCGCCCTCGGGCTGGGTCTGCGCAACGGCCTGCGCAGCCTGCGGGCCACGCTCGGCGACGTCGCCTACAACCTGGTGTTCCACTCCGCCCCCTACCGGGCCACCGGCACGTTCCACTGGCACGCCCACGTGTACCCGAAGGTGACCACGCGGGCCGGGTTCGAGCTCGGTACCGGCGTGCTCATCAACGTCGTGCCCCCGGAGCAGGCCGCCGCCCAGCTCCAGGGCGCCCTCGTCCAGTAGCACCCGCGTCCCGTAGCACCCGCCCCCGGGCGGAGAGGAGCCCCCCATGTCCCCGCGTCCGTTCCGCTTCGCGCTGTCCGCCTCCAACGCCGCCTCCGGAGCGGCCTGGCGTGACCTCGCCCGCAAGGCCGAGGACCTCGGTTTCAGCACGCTGCACGTGCCCGACCACTACGTCGACGCCGGGTCCAACGGTGGACAGGCCCTCGCCGCCATCCCGGCCATGTCGATGGCCGCCGCCGTGACCACGACGCTGCGCGTCGGCGCCCGGGTGCTGTGCGTCGACTACCACCACCCGGCCGTGCTGGCCAAGCAGGCGGCCACCTTGGACCTCCTCTCCGACGGCCGCCTCGAGCTCGGGCTGGGGGCGGGCTGGGTGGCGAGCGAGTACGAGGCCATGGGCCTGTCGATGGACCCGGCCGGTGTGCGCATCGACCGCCTGGCCGAGACCGTCGCCTTCCTCGACGCCTACTTCACCGGCGAGCCGCTGGACTTCCAGGGCGACCACGTGCGGGCGACCGGGTTCCGCGGCCAGCCCCGGCCCGCCCAGTCGCCGCGTCCCCCGCTCATGATCGGCGGCGGTGCCCGCCGGGTGCTGACCTACGCCGGACGGGTGGCCGACATCGTCAGCTTCAACTTCGACAACCGGGCCGGGGTGGTGGGGCCCGCCGGGGTGCAGTCGTCGTCGGCGGAGAACATGGACACCAAGATCGGCTGGGTCAGGGAGGGCGCCGGGGACCGCTTCGACGCCATCGAGCTCGAGGTGGGTGCCTACTTCACGGCCGTGACCGACGCCGCCGCAGCCACCGCCGAGAAGATGGGCGCCATGTTCGGCCTGTCGGGCGAGGCCATGGCCGACCACCCCAATGCCCTCATCGGGTCCGTCGACGCCATCTGCGAGCGTCTCGAGCATCGACGGGCCCGCTACGGCTTCAGCTACGTGATGGTCAGCGACCGCAACGCCGACGCCTTCGCCCCCGTCGTCGCCCGCCTCGCCGGGACCTGACCGGGCCGGTCAGCGCGCCGCGGCGGCGTGGATCCGGCGGCCGGCCAGCTCGTCGCGCAGGTCGCGCACCAGCAGCAGCGAGGAGCCGGCCATCAGCGCGGCGCAGAAGAACGCCAGCGTCGTCGGGCTCACCCGTGACACCATCCAGTAGGCCACGAACGGGGCGATGATGCCCCGGATCCCGGTGCTGAAGGTGTGCAGCGACATCACGTCGGCGGCCTGCTGGGCCGTGGTCGTGAACTTGGTGGCCCAGAGGTTCCACAGGATGTCGCCGCCCGCTCCGGCCAGACCGAGCAGGACCGAGCCGACGACCAGGCCGGTCCACGAGGAACCCATGAAGAAGATGGCGATGCTGGCGGCGAAGAGCACGTTGACGAGCACACGGGCCACGAAGAACGGCATGCGGTCGAACACCCACCCGAAGAGGGGGGCCGTCAGGAGGCGGACCACCGACGGGATCACGATGGTGAGCAGGGTGATCCGGCCCGGCGACAGCACCACGCCGTAGTCCCCCGACCCGAGGTACTCGACGCGCAGCGGGATCATCATCAGGTTGGCGAAGCCCGCCAGCATCCACACGTTCAGGGTGTTGCGCACGAGCCGGTCGGTGCGCAGCAGATCCAGGCGACGCTTCCAGGCGCGCTCGTCGCGGGTGGTGGGTGGCAGCGGCTCGGTCGTCATCTGCCACATGGCCAGGGCCATGAGGACGATGGCGACCACCGTGGCCACCACCACCCACCGCCAGGCCCCCAGGTTGACGTCGAGCAGGCGGCCGACGGCGAGACCGGTGACCAGGGCGGCCGTGACCCGCACGCTGAAGGCCAGCGACACCGAACGGCCCCGACGCCCGGCCGGGTAGTTGTGCAGGTACACGACGGTCATGAGGGGGATGACCGCCGAGACCGACGCCAGGCCGACCACCGACCCGACGGTGAAGGGCAGCGTGGAGTGACCGAACAGGGCCAGGCACAGCACCCCGGCGCCCAGGCCGAGCACGAACGAGCCGACCCTGGTGACGGAGCCACCCCGCCGGGCCGCCATGGTCACGATCAGCGGGCTGAACAGCAGGCCGGCGTTGGACGCCCCGGCGATGAGCGACTTGGTGACCGAGCCGGCGTCGAGGGCCTTGACGGCGATGAGCAGGAACAGCGTCCCGGCAGCCGCCTCGGTGAAGCCGTAGGGGATGCTGCGCAGCATGTCGAGGCGGAGCGTCGTGCGCTCCAGCGAACGCACTCCGGCCGCGGTCATCACCGCCATGGTGGCACGCCGACCGGTCCGGCCGAGGAAGGGTCCGGCCGAGGAAGGGTCCGGCCGAGGAAGGGTCCGGCCGAGGAAGGAGCCGGTCAGGGGAGCCGGTCAGGGGAGGGGGGCCACGCCGAAGCGCTCGAGCAGGGCGGCGAGGTGGACGGCATCGGGCATGTGCCCGGCACGCAGGCCCACCACGGCCTCGCGGGCGAGGTCCTCGGTGCCCA
>JBIKWW010000149.1:0-8057 GCA_044356125.1 Acidimicrobiia bacterium | reverse complement strand
GAGGACTCGCCCCTGCCCGAGCCCGATCAGCTGCTGGCCAACGTCTACACCGGCAGCAGCACCACCATGGAAGGAGCGGCGCGATGAGCGACCAGCAGCGCAAGATCACCTACGTGCAGGCCTTCAACGAGGCCGTCCGCCAGTGCATGCGCGAGGACGAGTCGATCTTCTGCGCCGGTGAGGACATCGGTGCCTACGGCGGGGTGTTCGGCACGTTCGCCGGTCTGCAGAAGGAGTTCGGGGAGATGCGCTGCGTCGACACCCCGATCAGCGAGCAGGCCATCGTCGGGCTGGGCGTGGGTGCGGCGGTCACCGGGCTCCGGCCGATCGTCGATCTGATGTTCATGGACTTCATCTGCGTCGCCATGGACCAGATCGTGAACCAGGCGGCCAAGCTCAAGTACATGTTCGGCGGGACGGCGACGCTGCCCCTGACCATCACCACGGCCGGCGGGGCCGGGCTCTCGGCCGCCGCCCAGCACTCCCAGAGCCTCGAGGCGATCCTGTGCCACATCCCGGGCCTCAAGGTCGTGTACCCGTCGAACCCCTACGACATGAAGGGGCTCATGGTCTCCTGCATCCGTGAGGACAACCCCACGGTGATGGTGAAGAACAAGCGCATCCTCGGCATGTCGGGCCATGTCCCGGAGGAGATGTACGCCGTGCCCCTCGGCGTGGCCGACGTGAAACGGCAGGGCTCCGACGTCACGGTCGTCGCCATCGGCCGCATGGTCAACGAGACGCTGACGGCCGCCAAGCAGCTGGCCGAGGAGGGCGTCGAGTGCGAGGTCATCGACCCCCGCACCCTGCAGCCGCTCGACATCGACACGATCGTCGGGTCGGCCCGGCGCACGAACCGCATCGTTGTCGTCCACGAGGCCGTGCGCTTCGGCGGCATCGGCGCCGAGATCGCGTCGCAGATCCAGGAGCACGCCTTCGACTACCTCGATGCGCCCGTCGGCCGCATCGGTGCGCCGTTCTCCCCCGTGCCCTTCAGCCCGGCGCTCGAGCAGCACTACGTGCCGAGCGCGGCGTCGATCGCCGACGGCATCCGCTCGGTGCTGGCGCGGCGCCCCGCGGCGTGAGGCGTCGGTGACGATGGCCGGGCGGTCCGGTTCGGTCGGCCTCGTCGCCAACCCGCACGCCGGCAAGGACGTGCGGCGGCTCGTCACGCACGCCTCACCGACGTCCGACGCGGCCAAGATCGGCATCGTCCGCCGGGCCGCCATCGGGGCCATCGAGGGCGGAGCCGCCCGTCTGGTCATGGCTCCCGACGCCAAGCACCTGACCCGCCGGGCCCTCGAGGGCCTCGAGGACCTGGTGACGATCGACGAGCTGGCCATGGACGTCGACGGCCGCCCCACCGACACCGTCCGGGCCGCGGCGATGCTGCGCGACGAAGGGGTCGACGCCGTGCTCGCGCTGGGCGGCGACGGCACGAGCCGTGACATCGCCAAAGGCTGGCTGGACGCTCCCCTCATCGCCATCTCCACGGGGACCAACAACGTCTTCCCCCGCCAGCTCGAGGCGACGGTGGCGGGCCTGGCCGCCGGGTTCGTGGTCTCGGGCCAGGTGCCGGCGGTGTCGGTCTCGTCGGTCTCCGACGTCGTCCACGTCCAGCTCTCCGACGGGCGTCGCGACCTGGCGCTCGTGGACGTGGCGCTGCTCGCCGAGCGCTTCGTCGGGGCCCGCGCCGTCTGGGACCCGGCCACCCTGCGGGCGCTGGTGGCGGCCATCTCGGAACCGGCCAGCGTCGGCCTCTCGGCCGTGGCCGCCGCCCTGATGCCCCGTCAGAGGTCCTGCGAGGGGGGCGTCTCGGTGGTCTTCGGCCCGGGCCGGACCGTCCGGGCCCCTATCGCCCCGGGGACCTTCGCGGACCTGTCCGTCGCCGCCTTCGAGCACCTGCGGGTCGGCCGGACGGTGCGCTGGGAGGGTCCGGGCGTGCTCGCCTTCGACGGCGAACGCGACGTGGTCCTCGCCCCCGGTGTCAGCGCCGAGCTGACGGTCCGCCGCGACGGACCCCGAGTCATCGACGTCGAGCGGGCCATGCAGCTCGCCCTGTCCCACCCCAGCACGGAGGAGTGATCCCGTGGCCATCGAGTTCGCCATGCCCAAGCTCGGTCTCACGATGGAGCAGGGAACCATCATCGAGTGGCTGGTGCCCGACGGCAGTGCCGTCGCCGCCGGATCACCGGTGCTGGTGATCGAGACCGACAAGGTCGAGACCGAGGTCGAGGCCCCCGCCGATGGCCTCCTGCACCGTTCCGGTGAGGTCGGCCAGAGCTTCGCCTGCGGCCAGCGCATCGGCTGGTTCCTGGCTCCCGGGGAGCAGCCTCCGGCCGCCGGTCCGCCGGCAGGGGCGACGGCAGGACCGGTGGCAGGTGGACCCACGGCCGCCGCTCCCGTCGCCGCTTCCGCCGCCGGTGGTGGCTCGTCGGCGGCCGGCGGGGACGTCGCCCGGAGCGCACCGTCGGCCACCCGCGGCGAGGGTGGACGCCTCCTGGCCTCCCCCAACGCCAAACGGGTGGCGGCCACCCTCGGCGTCGACCTCACCCGGGTGACGGGCACCGGCCCGGGCGGACGGATCGTGTCCGAGGACGTCGAGGCCGCCGCCGCGGCCGGTACCGCCCCCATCGGCGGCCCCGTCAGCGGCCCCGTCAGCGGCCCCGTCAGTGGCGTTGCCGGGTCCGCGCCGGCCGGCCTGGCCGCTCCGGTTCCGGCGGCGGCCATCGGCCCGGCCACCAACGCCACGGCGGCGGCGGTGCAGCTGGCCCAGCTCGTCGGGCTGGATCTGGCGACGGCGGGCGTGCGCACGCTGTCGCCCGACGGCCGCATCGGGCGTGAGGACGTCGCCGAGCACGTCCGGGCCCTGATCGCCCGGGCCCAGAGCCTCCCGGCGACCACCGGCCCGGCTCCCGCCCCGGCCCCTCCGGGCCCGGCTCCTGCGGCCCCTCCGGCGGCCTCCCAGACGCCGTCGAGGATCATCCCGATGGCCGGCATGCGGGGCACGATCGCAGCCCGCATGACGCAGTCGCTGCGGGACATGGCGCAGCTCACGCTCACCGTCGACGCCGACGCCGACGCCATCGTCGCCGACCGCACCGCCCGCCGGGCATCGGGGGCCGAGGTCGTCCCCGGCTACACCGACTACGTGATCGCCGCCGTGGCCCGGGCCCTGCAGCGCCACCCCCACGTGAACTCCCAGGTCACGCCGGAGGGCATCGCCGTGCTGCCGGCGATCCACATCGGCATGGCCGTCGCCCTGGAGAAGGGCCTGGTGGTCCCGGTCGTGCGGGATCCGCTGGAACGCCCGCTCGAGGATCTCGCCGCCGAGACGACCCGCCTGGCCGAAGCGGCCCGGGCCGGGAAGCTGGGGCTGGCCGACTACGAGGGAGGGACCTTCTCGGTCACCGCACTGGGCTCCTACGGGGTGGACGCCTTCACGCCGGTGATCAATCCGCCCAATGCCGCGATCCTCGGCGTGGGCCGGATCCGCGAGGACGTGGCCTGGGACGGCGACACCCCCCGTCGGGTCCGACGCATGGTGCTCAGCCTCACCTGGGATCACCGGGTCTTCGACGGCGCCCCGGCGGCGGAGTTCGCCCAGGAGGTCGTGAGCCTCCTGCGCACGCCAACCGCGCTGGGCTGATCCCGCAGGCCGGGACCCCGCAGGCCCGGACCCCGGGACCGGCTCCGGCGGGTCAGACGCCCCGGAACACCGGGGGTCGCTTCTCCACGAACGCGATCGACGCCTCGCGGTGGTCGGCCGATGACATGGAGCTGACCATGGCCGCGGCCTCGGCGTCGAGGCACTCGGCCAGCGAGGCCCCGTTGGCAGCACGGTTGATGTTCTCCTTGATGAAGCGCTGGGCGATCACCGGTCCGTGTGCGAGGCGGCCCGCCAGTTCCCGCCACGACGACTCGAAGGAGTCCGCCGGGAACACCCGGTTGACGATCCCGAGCCGGTGGGCCTCATCGGCGCTCAGGCGGTCGGAGAGGAGGTAGAGCTCCTTGGCCCGGGCCGCGCCGACGAGCTGGGTGAGCGTCCAGCTCCCGCCGAAGTCGCCGCTGGCCCCGATGCGGGCGAAGGCCGTGGTGATGACGGCGTCATCGGATGCCACCCGCAGATCACAGGCCAAGGCGATCGACAGGCCGGCGCCGGCGGCTGCTCCCGGGATGGCGGCGATGGTGATCTTGCCGAGCTGCTGCAGGGCGAGGGTGACCATGTTCTGGCGGCGCCGCAGGTTGTCGACGCGGGGGCCCGCCCCTGCCGCGGGAGCCCCGGCACCGTCGGGTCCGGCGGACCGCCCGGCCTCGGCGAAGCCCTTCACGTCACCGCCGGCGCAGAAGGCCCGGCCCTCTCCGGTGATGACCAGGCACCCGATGGAGGGGTCCTCGGCGATCACCGGCAACGCCTCCCCGAAGCCGAAGTACATCGACTCGTGCAGGGCGTTGCGGCGGTCCGGCCGGTTGAAGCTGAGCACGGCGACGCCGTCCTCCACCCACCCCAGCAGGTACTCGGTCCCGGTGTGCAGCTCTCGACGCGCGCTCATGGGCGCACGATGCCACCACCGGGCGGGCGGAACCGAACCGGGGGAACCGCCCGTCAGCGGCCCGCTGCCGGCGCGGGGCGACCGGCCGGTCCGGGTCCCTCCGCTGCAGGGTCGGCGAGGGGGTCGGCGAGGGGGTCGGCGAGGGGCGGCAGCCGCAGCAGGGGCAGGAAGACCTGTACCAGGGGGCCGATCCCCACGAGGAACAGGACGGTACCGACGCCGACGCTGCCGCCGAGGAGCCACCCGATGCCCAGGGTCGTCGCCTCGATCAGCGTACGGGCCGTCCGGATGGACAGGCCGAGGCGCGACAACCCCATCATCAGCCCGTCGCGGGGACCGGCCCCGAGGCCCGAGCCGATGTAGAAGCCCGACCCGAGCGCGACCACGACGAGGCCGGCCACCGCGTAGGCGACCCGACCGGGCAGGTGGTCGGCGGTGGAGCCGATCGGGAGGCGCGGATTGACCGCCGACACGACCGTTCCGATGAGCAGGGCGTTGAGCACGGTGCCCAGGCCGATCCGCTCACGCAGCGGGATCCACAGCGGCAGGAGCACCAGCGCCACCACGTTGATGACGACCCCGACATCGGCACCCGTGCGCCGGGACAGGCCGCTGTGCAGCACGTCCCAGGGAGGTACCCCGATGTCGCCGGCGAAGAAGAGCGAGATCCCCACCCCGAAGCACACCAGCCCGGCGACGCAGCGCGGCACGCGGCGCACCAGCTCGCGGCCCGGGACCGGCCGCTGACGCAGGGAGCGCACGGCCAGCCCGGCGAGGATCGCGACGAGGACGAGCCGGAACAGCGACGTGGTGGTCATCGCCGCCGACCCTACGACGGACCCGACCGGCGCCGGGCCCCGGTTCCAGCCCAGCGGCAGGTCCGCCGGGCTGCGGCAGCCCCCGGCCTCAGGTCGGCCGGTCGAGGGCGTCGACGCTGCGCAGGAACTCCACGATGGCGGCGGCGTACTCGGGCTGTCCCGGTGCGGCGAGATGGTCGCCCGGGGTGAGCGCCAGGCGGGCGCCGGGGATGGCCCCGGCCAGCGCCGCCGGGCCCACGGCGAGCGGGTCGTCGGCTCCGACGGCCACGAGCGCGGGAACGGCGATGGAGCCGAGGTCGTCCAGCGGCGAGGAGGGTGCCCGCATGGCCGCGGCCAGGGCCCGCCGGTCGCCCCCGGTGGCGTCGGCGAAGCGCCGGAACTGCCGGGCCGTGCGGTCCGCGATGTCGGACACCTCCGGCGCCAAGAGACCGGCGGCGATGGCGGACCGGTCCGCCCCCATGCCGGTGAGTGCCCCGGAGCCGATGCCCCCGATGACGACCGACCGCAGCCTCGGCTCGCCGCGGGCGGCGGTGATGGCGGCGACGTAGCCCCCCATCGAGTAGCCGACGAGGTCCACCCGTACGAGGGCCTCGTGGTCGAGCAGCGCCGACACGTCACGGCTCATCAGGCGGTGCCCGTAGAGCTGTGGGTCGTGGGGCTTGTCGGACCGGCCGTGACCACGGGCGTCGAGGGCCACGACCATGCGGCCGTCGTCGACCAGAGCGCTGACGACCCCGGGCACCACCCAGTTGGTGTGGGCATCGGCGGCGAAGCCGTGGTGGAGCACGACGGGGACGGGACGCGAGGCCCCCTCGGCGTTCCAGACGTCGTAGACGATGCGCACGCCGTCGGGAGCACGGAAGGACCGGGTGTCGGGCTGCTGCGGGTGCTCGGTCATCGTGCCCATCATGGCGCCGGGGATACGGTGCGGGTGCATGCCGGCTCCCGCCCACCCGCCCACGGCAGCGCGGGCCGCCCAGCACGTGCCCCTCGGTGCCTCGCTCATGGCGGTGGCCGCCGGTACGACCTGGTCCTTCGGGGCGCTGTGCGCTCGCATGGCCGACGGGGCCGACGCCTGGCAGTACCTGATCTGGCGCTCGATCGGGATCATCGTGGTGATCGAGTTCGCCGCCCGGTGGAAGGGACGACCACCCCAGACGCTCCGCTCCTACCGGTCGGGCGCCTGGATGGTCCTGGCGAACGTCTGCCTGTTCCTGGCGTCGGTGGCCTACGTCTACGCGGTCAAGAACACGACGGCGGCCAACGCCGCGTTCCTCTCCTCGGTCTCGCCGCTCATCGCCGTCGTGCTGGCCCGGGTGCTGCTCCACGAGCGGCTCACCGCCGTGACCGTGGGGGCGATCGTGGTGGCCCTCGTCGGTCTGGCCGCCATGGTGAGCGCCGACATCGGCACCGGTTCCATGACGGGCAATCTCAGCGCCGTGGCCTCGGCCCTCGGCTTCGCCGGGTACACGATCTGCGTCCGGTCGGACCGGGCGAGGGACTGGTCACCGGTGCTCCCCGGCTACGGCGCACTGATGATCGCGGTCTGCGCGGTGGCCTGCATCCTGAACGGGCGGTCCTTCGTTCCCCGTTGGCAGGACATCGCCTGGGCGATGTTCCACGGCATGGTCCTCATCGTCGTCGGAACGCTCCTGTTCAACCGGGCCTCGCGGCGGGTGCCGGCCGTGGCCATGACGGTCTTCGCCCAGAGCGAGTCCGTCTTCGCTCCGTTCTGGGTGTTCCTCGTGCTCAGCGAGCGTCCCGGGGCCAGGACCCTGCTCGGAGGCGCGCTGGTGCTGGCGGCCGTCGTCGGCAAGGCCCTGCTCGACGCCCGCCGGACCAACCGGCCCGCTCCGGTCCTCCCGGCCTGATCGGCCCGCCGTGCTCACCGCCACGCTCCTGGCCCTCGGCGCCGCCGTGCTCCATGCCGGATGGAACCTCACCGTCAAAGCGTCCACCGAGGACCGCTTCCTCATGCTGTGGGCCCAGTTCTTCCTGGCCGCCCTCTTCGTCAGCCCGGTCATCCTCGCGACCGGTGGCATCCCGGCCCGGTCGTGGTGGTGGGTGGCGATCTCGGGATCGGTGCACCTGCCCTACTGCCTGGCGCTCGCCCGCGCCTACGACCACGGGGACTACTCGCTGGCCTACCCGATCGCCCGAGGGGGCGGGGCCATGCTCGCCGCCATCGGCGGGGTGACCCTGCTCGGGGACCACCTCTCGATCGTCACCGCTGCGGGCATCGCCGTGGTCGGCTGCGGACTCCTCCTGCTGGCCGGTCGGGGGTCACGCACCTCGATCATCAGCGCGCTGATCGTCGCCCTGACGATCGGCGTCTACTCGTTGTCCGACGCCAAGGGGATCCGATCCAGCGGAACCCCCGTCTACGCCCTGTGCACCCACATCGGCACGGCCACGTCGACCACGCTCTTCGCCCTGGCCGCCGGCCGCCGACATGAGATGGGCGGTGTGCTCGCCCGCAACTGGCGACGACTGTCGCTGGTGGCGGTGGCCGCCACCGTCACCTACGCCATGGTCCAGTTGGCATTCGAACGGGCGCCCCTGGGCTACGTCACGGCCCTGCGCGAGTCCTCGGTCGTGATCGCCGCCTACATCGGATGGAAGCGCCTCGGTGAGTCGGCCGGGCCTCGCCGGGTGGCCGCCACCCTCGTGGTCCTGGCCGGGCTGA
>JBIKWW010000148.1:0-8067 GCA_044356125.1 Acidimicrobiia bacterium | reverse complement strand
GCCGTGCTGGTGGCCGTGCTGGTGGCCGTGCTGGTGGCCGTGCTGGTGGCCGTGCTGGTGGCCGTGCTGGTGGCCGTGCTGGTGGCCGTGCTGGTGGCCGTGCTGGTGGCCGTGCTGGTGCCCGAGGTCGGACTCGAACCGACACGTCCTCGCGGACAGCGGATTTTGAGTCCGCCGCGTCTGCCATTTCGCCACTCGGGCGGCGCCGGCGCAGCGTAGCGGGGCAGGTCCCCCCCGGTCGTCGCCCCGGGCCGGTACCGGCCGAGCGCCGTGTCTCCCGACCGGGGAGCCCGGCGAGGCGCCGTCCGTGACCTGGCTCGTCGCCACGCTCGCCGCGGCGTGCTTCCAGGTCGCCCGCACGGCCATGCAGCGCCGCCTCGGGGGCGACATGGGACCGAACGCCGCCGGCTTCGTCCGGTACGTCTTCGGGGCCCCGGTGGCGCTGGCCGCCGTCGGCCTGATCGCGCTCACGTCCCCGCCCCTGCCGGGGATCTCGTGGCGGTTCGTCGGGATCGTGTCGGTGGCCGGGCTCGCCCAGATCCTGGCCACCAACCTGCTCATCCGGTCCTTCGACCTGCGCGACTTCGTCATCGGGACCACCTACTCCAAGACCGAGGCGGCGCAGGTGGCGCTCTTCTCGGCCGTCCTGCTCGGAGAACCGCTCCCGGCTCCGGCCTGGATCGGGGTCGGACTGTGCCTGGCCGGGGTGGTGCTGCTGGCCTGCCGGGGTGACCTGGGAGCCGTCGGCCGGGTCCTGCGGGCCCGGGGCGACCGTGCGATGTGGGCCGGGATGGGCGCGGCGGCCGGGTTCGGACTCGCCGCCGTGTGCATCCGCGCCGCCAGCCGCTCCCTCGGGGAGGACCGGCCGATCGTGCGGGCGCTGATGACGCTGGCCACGATGAACACGCTCCAGACGCTGGCCAACGGTCTCTGGCTGGTCGTGCGGGCCCCGTCGGAGCTGGAGGCGATCCGCCGCCGGTTGGCGCACTCCGTGACCGTCGGGCTGCTCAGTGTCGGTGGGTCGGCGGGATGGGCCATCGGCATGACGCTGCAGAACGCCGCCGTGGTGCGCACGGTCGGGCAGATCGACCTCGTGCTGGCCTTCGCCGTCGGCCGACTCGTCTTCCACGAGGAGCGCCGCCGCAGCGAGATCGTGGCGAGCCTGGTGATCGTGGCCGGCGTGGTGGCCATCCTGCTGACGGAGTGAGCCCGGCTACGTTCGCTCCGTGCGTCGCCCCGTCCGTCCCCTGCGCCTCGCCGGCATCGCCGTCGCGCTGGTGGCCGCCCTGGCGCTGGTCGGGCTCGGGGCCGCCCGTCTGCTGTGGTTCGACGGCACCGAGGAGGCCCCACCGTTCACGCTTCCCCCGCGGGCCTCGGTGGAGCCATGACCCGCTCGTCCGCAGGCGTCGGGGTCAGGCACAGGCCGGTGGGCGGCCTGGCCGTGGGCCTGGTGGCGGCCGGGTCGGTGGCGGTCGGGTCGGTGGCGGTCGGCCTCGTGGCGGGGCCCGCGTCCGCGCCGGCGGGCGCTGCGTCGGCCACCACCCGGCCGGCCGCACCGGGTCTGGTCGGCCAGCCCTGTGACCGCCCCGGCGCGCTGTCGGGTTCCGGCGGGCAACGGGTGGTGTGCGTCCGGGTCGGCACCCGGCTCGTGTGGCAGCTCGCCGAGCGCATGCCCGGCGGGGGGACCTTTCCGCCCACGACCCGCTCCCCGGGCCCTTCTGCGACGGCCCCGTCCCCGTCGGGCCCCCGGGGCGCTCCGACGCCGACGACCCGCCGCGGCGCCGCCCCGGCATCGCCGCCCTCGCCGCCGCCCTCGCCGCCGCCCTCGGCGGTCCCCAGCGTGGCGGTTCCCGCCTCCGATGCCGTCGGCCCCTGGAACGTCAGCCCCGGCTCGCAGGTCGGCTACCGCATCGAGGAGCGCATGCTCGGCGGGGGCTTCGCCGGCACCCGCACCGCCGTCGGCCGCACACCGGCGGTGTCCGGCTCGCTGGTGGTGCGCCGTGACGCCCAGGGCCTCGCTGCCACGGTGACCGTCGACGCCGACCTCAAGCAGCTCGTCAGCGACTCCCCCCGGCGGGACCAGGTCCTGCGCACGGCCGGGCTGGTGACCGACCGCTTCCCGGGTGCGACGTTCTACGCCGACACCCGCGTCCCCGCCGGGGCCGACACGGGACGCGACTTCGCGCTGGAGACGACCGGGAAGCTCACGCTGAAGGGCGTCACCCGGGATGTGAACGTCCGGATGACCGGGCGGATGGAGCTGGGCCGGATCCTCCTGGTCGGCCAGGTCACCCTGACCCTGGCCGACTTCGGGATCTCGCCCCCCGACGTCGCCGGTGTCGTCGACGTGGCCGACCGCGGGCAGGTCGAGTTCTCGTTGGTCTTCGTCAAGGGCGCCTGAGGGGGCAGGGTGGACCTCGGGCGGGCCGCGGCCGTCCTCGGCTCCGGACCGGGGGCCGGGCCGGCCGAGCTGCGGGCCCGCTTCCGCCGGCTGCTCATGGAGCACCATCCCGACCGGGGAGGCAGCGACGGCGCCACCCGGGAGCTGCTCGAGGCCTACGACGTGCTGCTGGCGGCGGCCGGGTCGGCGGCATCCGACGCCGCGGCGGCCGATGCCGGGGCGACCGACGGCGCGTCGGACGCGCCGCCCGAGGGGGCACGCGTGTGGCGCAGCGACGACGACACGATCGCCGTCGCCCTGCCTGCCGACGAGGCCTACGTCGCCCTGGTCGAGGCGGCCCACCGCATGGGCTCGGTCACCTACGTGGACCGCCACTGCGGGGTGCTCGAGGCGCTGCTGCGCACCGTCGGCGGCACCACGGTGTCGATGCTGGTCACCCTCCAGGGCCGGGCCACCGGATACACCGACGTGTTCGTGTCCCTGGAGGCGATCGACGCCGTCCACGGCGAGCTGCCCGGCATCGTGGAGGTGACCGAGATCCTCGGCCAGCTCGTCGACCGCGTGCTGTCCCGCACCTGACCGCTCCACCTGACCGCCGGGCCCGGCGGTCACCTCAGCGGCGAGCCGCTTCGAAGGCCGGGGCGTCGGCGGCGATCCGCACCAGTCCGTGCGCTCCCAGCAGTTCCTCGACCGCCTCGCACATCCGGAGGGCGGCGTCGAGGGCGGCGTCAAGATCGGCGGTGTGCAGGACCTTCCCGGCGAGCCCGTCGAAGCCAGGTGGCAGTATGCTCAGCGCGCATACGGTTGCCAGGGCCCGCCGGTCGTTGGTCGGGTAGTGCTCGTTCAGTGCCAGCAGCACCTGGCAGTGCAGTGCGAGAGCGCGCACGAGACAACCGGTCGCCATGAGGCGGTCGCCGCGGCGCACCGCCGGGCGGGCGTTCTCCACGGCCAGGCGCGCCGCCCACGACAGCCCGCCGGTCACCGCGACGCGCAGGGCGGCGGGGTAGGGCTCGACAGCGTCGGCCAGCTCGGCGACGACGCCGGTCGGGTCGTGGAGTGCCTGGGCGCTGCGGAGTTCGCCGAGCAGCGAGTGGCTCCAGAACCCGAACGCCGGCTGCTGCAGCCAGTCGTGCTCCACGTCCCCCCGGCGGGCGGCGTCGACCACCGAGCGGTAGCGGTCGATGGATCGGTAGAGGAGATCGACCCGGATGCCGCCGATGGAGAGCCAGGCGCCACCGTCGGCCCACGGGCCCCAGCCCCCGAGGGGGGAGACGGTGGTGCCGACGCGGTCGTCCACCTCGTCGACGACGGCCTGCAGGGCGCCCAGGTCGATCGGTTCGTCGGAGCGGTAGAGCAGGCCGAGGTCGACGTCGGCGTCGGACCCGGCGAGACCCGTCGCCGGCGACCGGCCCTGCACCACCGCCACCACTCCCGGCACGGTGGCCAGGTGCCCGACGAGCAGCCGGGTCACCTCGTCGGGCGTGGTCGGGGTGGGCACGGTGACCGCTTCAGCCCCAGCGGCGGGGAACGTCGATGCCGAAGTCGCCCTCGATGAGGCCCCGCAGGAACGGGTTGGTCATCCGCTCCCGCCGCATCGTCGTGGAGGGGCCGTGCCCGGGGAGCACCTGGGTGTCGTCGTCGAGGGGGAGGATCTTGTCGGCCATGGACTCCATGAGGAGCTGGAACGATCCGCCGGGCAGGTCGGTGCGGCCGATGGACCCGGCGAAGAGGTGGTCTCCCGAGAAGAGGATCGGGGGCATCCCGTCGAGGTCGAGGCGCATGCACACCGACCCGGCGGTGTGGCCCGGGGTGTGGAGGCAGGTGAAGGTCATCCCCGCGCCGCGCACGACCTGACCGTCGTCGAGGCCCTCGATGAGCTCCGGCGGTGAGACGTCGAGATCACCGAGGTAGCGGCCGAACGAGCCCGAGGTGCCGACGGGGTCGAGCAGCAGGTGGCGGTCGGCGTCGTGGATGTGCACCGGGACGGGATGGTCCTGGGCCTTGACCACCTCCTTCACGCCTCCGATGTGATCGACGTGACCATGGGTGGAGACCAGGGCGACGAGCCGCAGACCGTGGTGGGCCAGCCGGGCGAGCAGGGCCTGCGGATCGGGTGGGGCGTCGATGAGCACGCACTCGCCCCCCGGACCACGGGGCGCGACGAGATAGGCGTTGGTCTCGGCCAGCCAGAGCGGGATCTGCTCGATCAGCACGGGGGCGGACCCTACCGGTCCGGCCCGGTCGGATCCGGGGCGGGTCCCGGTTCGGTCACGTCCGGACCGCAACGGCGCAGGATCGCCGCCATGGCCGCGGCCCGGGGATCGGACATGACGTCGTCGAGCGGGACGGGAAGGGCGATGCGCCAGTTCGGCCACTGGTCGATGGTGCCGGGCAGGTTCGGCCGCTCGGCGACGGCGACGGCGTCGTCGAGGGTCGCCGCGATCAGCACCGACGGCGCCGTCGCCAGGTCGCGGTGGACGCCGTCGATGAAGCCCGGCACGTCACGCCGATGGCCCCGCCGCAGCGCGGCGTCGGCCCGGTCGAGGGCGGCCTGCACATCCGCCGCCGTCATCGCCAGTGCCGCGCCCACCCGGTCGGCCACCTCCGGGCCCCCCTCGGCGTCACCCAGCAGCGCCCGCACGACGGTGGCATCGGTGGGGTCGAGGGGCTCGAGGAGCGCGTCCAGGCCGGCGGATCCATCCGGCACCTCGAGGCCGGCCCGGAGCCCGAGCGACCGACGCATGGCGATCGTCCCCGTCACGTTGGGACGCGTTCCGGCCCGGGCCTGGGCGAGCAGGTCGGTTCCCGTCCAGAGCCCGGCCATGGTGGCCAGGTCGTGGGTCGTCGCCGCGGTCATGGCCGTGGCCGGGAGGTCCCGGGAGGGCCGGTCCTCGAACTGGGTGAGCCGGTAGGACAGGATCCGCCGCCGGGCCAGCTCCTCGCGGACGTAGGGCTCCACGGTGCCGAGGTCCTCGCCCACCACGTAGGCGCCGGCCCGAGTCGCCTCGAGGGCCACGATGCCCAGCAGGTCCCAGAACGGCAGGTACAGGTAGGCGCCCTCGGCCGCTCCCCGGCCCTCGGGGATGCACCAGATGCGGAACAGGCCCATGACGTGGTCGATGCGCAGCGCCCCGGCGTGGCGCAGCGACGCCCGCACGGTGCGCACGAACGGCTCGTAGGCGGCCTCACGCAGCTTCCACGGGTCGAACGGCGGGAGTCCCCAGTCCTGGCCGAGGGTGGCGAAGTCGTCGGGTGGGGCCCCGATGCTGGTGGTCAGCAGCATCGTGTCCTGCCAGGCCCAGGCGTCGGCCCCGGCGCGGTCCACGCCGATGGCGAGGTCCGTCATCAGCGTCACGCCGGCGGAGCCCGCCGTGGCGAGCTGACGGTCCAGGCACCACTGCAGCCATGCGAAGAAGCCGACCTCGGCGGTGTGCGCGGCCCGGAACCGGGCGACGGCGCCGGCCTCCGGGCGGCGCAGCTCGGACGGCCACGACGTCCAGGCCCCACCGAAGGCCTCGGTCAGGGCCGACCACGTGGCGAAGTCCTCGAGCGGGCGCCCCTGGCCGGACCGGTAGGCGTTGAACTCGGCCCAGCCGCGGGAGCCGGGGTGGCGCCGGAAGGCGTCCCAGGCGGCCCGCAGCGCGGCGCGCTTGACGGCCCATACGGCGTCGCGGTCGATGCGGCGGTCCTCGAGCAGGCGTCGCCCGGCGGCCGCCCCCGTGGCCATGGTGGCCATGGCGGCCATCGCGGCCGGGTCGGCCCCGTCGGACGCCCCGGGCACGTCCTCCACCGAGAGGTAGAGCGGGTTGCGCCAGACGCGGCTGGTCGGGAAGTAGGGGCTGGGTTCCTGTCCGGGCCCGGGCGCAGCGGCGTGGAGCGGGTTCACGAGCACGAAGCCGGCGCCCTCGCCCGCCGACCAGCGGGCGATGTCGGTCAGGTCACGCAGGTCGCCGATGCCCCACGACCGGCGGGACCGCGCCGCGTAGAGCTGCACGGCCCAGCCCCACTGCGGCTCCCCGGGTGGGGCCGGGCAGGTGGCGGGCACGTGGACCAGGGCGACGTCGGGCTCCCCGTCGCGTCGGACGCAGTGGTAGCCGAGCGGCAGGTCGGGCGGGGCGCCGGCCCCCGGTGGGAGGGCGACGACCGTACCGTCCTCCAGCACGAGCTCGGCTGCCGCGGCGGTGTCGTTGCGCCACGACGACGGGTCACCGGTGATCCTCACCCGGCCGCCGTCGGGCGGGGTCGCCCGGGGATCCCCCGGGGCGCCGAGGGCGGACCGCAGCTCGCTGCGCACCCCCTCATCGGCCGGCACCCACCGTCCCTGGGTGTCGGTGAAGCCGAAGCTCACGCCGAAGGGATCCGCTTCCATGGATCGGCACGGTACCGGCCGCAACGGTGCCTCCGGGCGTGCCAGCCTGTGGGCATGGCGGACGATCGCATCGAGCTGACCGACGGCGGGGACCTGGCGGTCACCGTCGACCGGCGGGCCGGGTCCCGACTCGCCTCGGTCCGGTGGCGGGGCTCGGAGCTGCTCGTGGGTGACGACGGGTCGGCCTACGGCTGGGGCAGCTACGTGATGGCGCCCTGGGCGGGGCGGATCCGCCACGGACGGCTGCGCTGGATGGGCGGCGAGCACCCCCTGCCGGTCACGATGGGCCCGCACGCCATCCACGGCACCGTGCACAGCACGCCCTGGGAGGTCGTGCACCGGACGCCCTCACGGGTCGTGCTGCGCTGCGACCTGGGCCCCGACTGGCCCTTCGGGGGGCATGCCCGCCACGCCGTCGAGGTGCGGGCCGACTCACTGCTCGAGACGGTGACGGTGGTGGCCGCCGACCAGCCGATGCCGGCCTGGACGGGGGTCCATCCCTGGTGGCGGCGCGACGTCGAGGGGGCGGCCGGCCGACTCCTGATCCACGCCGACTGGACGGGTGCGGCGCGCTACGTCCGCGACGCCGAGCACATGGTCACGGCCGCCCTTGCCGAGCCGGGGCCCCGGCCCTGGGACGACTGCTTCGCCGGGGTCCGGGGGGTGCGGCTCGAGTGGCCGGGCCTGGTGGAGCTGAGCCTCGACCACGACGCCCGGTGCCTGGTGGTCTACGACGAGCCGCAGCACGCGATCTGCGTCGAGCCCCAGACCGCTCCTCCCGACGCCGCCCACCTCGATCCCGGTTCGGTGCTCGTCCCGCCGGGCGGGTCGGTGTCGGTCGCGATCACGTGGTCATTCCGGGCCCTGGCGCCCGGGCACGGGGCAGGGAGCTGATCCGGTCGTGGGCCGCATCGAGGTGGCGATGATCACCCGCCGGCTCAAGTCGGTCTCGGCCGAGATCGAGCGCCTGCGGGCCGAGGAGCAGCTGACGGCCGAGCAGGCCGATTCGTTCGACGACCTCGCCGATGACGCATGGAACCGGGCCGTGGTGTCCGACGAACGCGAGGCCGGCCGGGTCCACTTCGAGGCGGCCAAGGACGCTGCCGCGTTCGGGTCGGCCCTCCAGGGAATCCGGAGCCGGATCGTCGAGCTCGAGGCCCGTCGGGACGAGCTGCTCGACCGGCTGTCGGCAGCCGGTCCCAGCCGCTGAGCCGGGTCCGTCGGTCGGCGCGGTGACGCCGGGTAGCGTCGGGTCCGGTGTCCACCCCGCCCATCCGCGTCGTCGTCGCCGAGGACG
>JBIKWW010000147.1:0-8133 GCA_044356125.1 Acidimicrobiia bacterium | reverse complement strand
CGTGCACGAACGCGCCGCAAGCGGCGGCGTCGAACACCCCGAGGCCCTGTGCGAGCAGTGCGCCGATCACCCCGGAGAGCACGTCGCCGGACCCGGCCGTGGCCAGGCGTTCATCGCCCGCGGTGACCAGGTGGACGCGGCCGTCGGGGGCGGCGACCACGGTCGTGGGGCCCTTGAGCAGCACGACCGTCCCCGTGCCCTCGGCCAGGGCCCGGGCGGCGCCGATGCGGTCGGGGCCCGGCCGGATGCCGGCGATCCGCTCGTACTCCCCGTCGTGGGGGGTGAGCACGGTTCGGCCCGCATCCCGGCCGGCCAGGGTCCGCACGGCGGCGTCGAGGTCGAGGCGCCCGGTTCGCTCGGGCCGACCGGTGGCGGCCACCGCGCGCGGATCGGCGCCCAGGCGTCGGGCGGTGGCCTGCAGCACGGCCCGCTGCCCCGGCAGCAGCGTCGGCGCCGACGCCCCACCACCGGTCCCCCGGGCCGGAGCCCCCGTGGCCGCCGCCCTGAGCAGTGCCCGGGCCTCGTCGCGGGCCACCTGATGGGGATCGGTCGGCGGACCGGCGGAGGCGGCGGTGGCCCGCGGGCCCGTCCCCGTCACGGGACCGGCGGCGGCCCCCAGCACCCCGAGGGCGTCGCCGTCGACCACGCAGGGCAGACCGCAGCGGCCGAGCAGGGTACGGACCTCCTTGGCGACGGCCGCGGAGGCCCCCAGGCCCGGCCCCACGACGAAGGCGTCGCAGCGGGCGAGCATGGTGAGGGCGTCCTGCGCCCAGCCCTGTGCCGGCAGGGCGACGGCGACGGCCTCGGTGCCGTCGGCCAGCCCGCCCGGGGTGCCCAGCCGAACCATCCCCGCACCGGCCCGCAGGGCGCCCTCCGCCGCCAGGATCGGCGCTCCCGCCATCCCCGGTGACCCGGCGACGATGCCGAGGGCGGCGCTCCACTTGTGGGCGTCACGCGGGCGGCGCGGCAGCCGGGCGCGGACGTCGGCGGCTTCGAGCACCGACACCTCCGACCCGGAGGCGTCGAGGCCGATGTCGGCCAGCTCGACGGGGCCGCACAGGGACGGGCCGAGGCCGAGCACGTGCCCGGGGCGCAGGGCGGCGAACGTGACGGTCACCGTGGCGGCCAGCACCCGGCTGGCCGGATCCACGAGGCCGGTGGCGGCGTCGAGGCCGGAGGGGACGTCGACGGCCAGCACGGCCTGCCCCTCGGCCACCCGGGGAGCGACGAAGACCCCGCTGAACCCCGTCCCGAAGGCGGCGTCGATCAGCAGGTCGCAGGCGGGCAGGGCATCGGGGGCGGGCTGCTGGCGGCTCACGGGGACGATCCCCACCCGCACGCCCCGGGCTTCCAGCCGCCGCGCCGCCGCGAGTCCGTCGCGACCGTTGTTGCCGGGCCCGGCCAGCACCGTGACCCGCCGGCCGTAGGCGCCGCCGAGCACGTCGAGCGCCACCCGGGCGACGGCGTGCCCGGCCCGCTCGATGAGCACCTCGGTCGGGTCGGCCGCAGCGGCGTCGAGGTCCCGGACCTGATCGGGCGTGAGGACGGGGATCATCGGGCCCCAGTCTCGCGTCGGCGATCAGGCGGACTCGGCCACGACCATGGCGATGGCCACCACGTCGGTGTGGGTCAGCGAGAGGTGGAACGCCGACACGCCCCGCTCGGCGGCGATCTCGGCGGCCCGGCCGTGCAGCACCAGTCGGGGAGCCCCGGAGGCCTCGAGGACGGTCTCCACGTCGTGCAGACCGAACGCGCCCAGACCCAGGCCCAGGGACTTCATGACCGCTTCCTTGGCCGCGAACCGGGCGGCGTAGCGCTCGGTCGGATCGGCGCGCTGCTCGGCGTCGGCCCGCTCGCCCGGCGTGAAGGTGCGCTCCCGGAACGACGCGGTCCGCTGCAGGACCTCGCGCATGCGAGCGACGTCCACCGCGTCGACGCCGACGCCGACGATCACGGCCCGACCCGCGGCGCGGTCAGCCGGCGGCCTTGGCCGCCCAGCGCTCGCGGGCCTTCTTCGACCGCTCGAGCAGGTAGGCGGGCACCCCACCGACGGACTCGGCGGCCGCAGCCGACCCGGCGTCGGCGGCCTCGGCCCCGGCCGCCACGACCACCCCGGTGGGGGCGGACGACCCGGTGGCGGCATGCCCCCACTCCTCGGGGGTGGCCAGCTTGGAGCGGTCGATGGTGCCGACCCGTCGGCCGTTGTCGAACAGCACCCAGTACCGGGTCCAGGTCAGGCCCTGCACGTGGATGACCTTGCCGGCGGTGCCTTCCGGCACCCCCTTGAGGGCCGTCCTGGCGACGACGGGGGTTCCCGTTCGCAGCGTGTCCGAGGCGGTGGCGGTGGGCATCGGGACAGACGCTACCGCCGGGGCCGCCACGGCGGGGAACGGGCCGATCGCCCTACGGGAAACAACTAGGGCGGCGTCTAGTGTCGGGCCCTCATGTTGGGTTCCGGCGGAGCGGTCCGGCACCGGCCGACGCCGGGAGTCGAAGCGGGTCGCCACGTCGGCGCGCCCGCACGCCAGGCCGGGGCCCTGTGCGCCGTCGTGAGCCCCACCGCCCTGTGGCGCGAGGCGCTCACCGCGACCCTGACCCAGCTCGAGGACCGGTCCCAGCTCGACGACCGGCCCCAGCTCGACGACCGGTCCCAGCTCGAGGACCGGTCCCGGCCCGACGACCGGCACTGGTCGGCGTTCGCCTCGGTCGACGCCATCGGGCCCGACACCACGCCCGTGGTCGTCGTCACCACCCGGGCCTCGGTGGCGGCTGCCGCCGCCCGGCGCTGGCCCGGTGCCCGCACCGTCGTGCTGGCCGTCGACGAGCCCGCCGATGCCGTCGGCCACCACCCGGGGAGCGTCGTCGTCCTGCGGGCCGACGCATCGGTGGAGCAGCTCCGGAGCTCGGTGTGGGGGCAGGGCGGCGCCGCCCGACGCTCCTGGCAGCCGACCCGCCTGGCCCCGCCGCCGCTGACCCGGCGGGAGCGGGTCGTCATGGAGGGTGTCGCCGAGGGGCGCAGCGCCCGGGACATCGCCGCCTCCATGGGCGTCAGCCTGCGCACGGTCGAGGCCCACAAGCAGCGGGTCTTCGCCAAGTGGGCCGTGCGGTCGCAGTCCCAGGCCGTCGAGCTGGCGCTCCGGCACGGTCTCATCACGGTCAGGTCGGCATGAGCGGCGAAGCGGGGCGGACGTTGCGCGTCCGGGTCGAAGGGCCGTCCCCGGTCCTGGTGCGGGGCATCTCGGTGCTGCTGGCCGGATCGCCGGGCATCTCGGTCGTCGAGCACGGACCGGCCGACGTCGCCGTCCTGCTCGAGGTCGCCCCTGCGCCAGACGGATGCCCCGCCGTCGCCGTGCGAGCGCCCGACGCACCCGACGCACCCGTCGCCGTCGTCCGGGCCACCGTCGACGCCATCGTGGGCGGAGTCCGGGCGGTGGTCGATCCCCACCAGGGCGGCGCCGCGCTCGTCGACGCCGTGCGGTGCGTGGCCGACGGCGGGCACCGGCTCGACCGCGGCCACGTCGACGCCCTGGCGGAGGCCCTGGCCCGTTCACGTGACCGGGCGTCGGCTCCGGTCGTGCTCACCCGCCGGGAGCGTGACGTGCTGCGCTGCGTCCGTCAGGGCTTGTCGATCAAGCAGACCGCGGCGGAGCTCGGCGTCAGCGTGAAGACGGTCGAGAACACCCAGCGCCTGATGTTCACGAAACTGGGTGTCAGGACCCGCGCCCAGGCCATCGCCCGGACCCACACGCTCAACACGGACGTCGCCTGATGGACCAGGACCAGCTGCTCACGCTGATCGGCATCCTGCGGCGCCGGGGCTGGGTGGTGGTGCAGGCGGTGCTGATCGTCGCCGCCGCCGCCGCCGTCGTCGCCGCCCGGGCCCCCGAGCCGCCCTACGTGGCCACCGCCACGCTCGTCTACGACCTGACGGACCCGGGCACCCGGGGCACCGACGCCGACCCCACCCAGGACCTCGCCGGCCCCTTCCTGCGCCGGCAGGCCCAGGTGCTGCGCGGGTCGGCGCTGCTGTCGGTGGCGGCCAGCACGCTGCCCGGCGAGACGGCGGCCTCGCTGCGGTCGGCGGTCTCGGTTCGGGTCGAGGACCGGGACCGGTACATCCTGCTGCGATCCGAGGGCCCCGCCCCGGCGCAGCCGACCACCCGGGTGATCGCCCTCGCCCAGACCTACGTCGCCAGCGACTTCAACGACATCACCCGCCCGCTGCGTGACCGTGCCGACGAACTGCGCCGTCAGCTCGAGAGCCTGGAGCAGCGCCTCACGGGGATCAACCAGCGCCTGGCCACGGCAACGGCCCGGGGCGAGGACCCGGCCCTGCTCGAGGCCCAGCAGACCGCCGCGTTGAATGAGTACTCCGCCCTGTTCTCCAGCGAGCAGCGCATCCTCAACCAGATCGCCCTGCAGCGGAAGCCGATGTCGATCCTCGACGCCGGGACCGTCACCCGCAACGCCGCCCCCTCGCCGATCCGCCGGGGGTTCGTCGGCGCCGTGGCCGGTGGCGTGCTGGGCGCCGCCGTGCTGGCCCTGTGGGAGCTGCTCGACCGCCGCATCCGGTCGGCCGACCAGGCCCGCCGGGCATCGGGGCTGCCGGTGCTCGTCGAGGTCCCGCGCCGCCGACGTCGCCGACGCCGGACCTTCGCCATGCTCGACCAACCGACCACCCCGGCCGCCGATGCCGCCCGCCATCTCCGGACCGTCGTGCAGCTCCAGGGCCGGGCCCAGCCGATCCGCACGCTCGCCGTCACGAGCGCCGACCCGCTCCCCGACCGGGGCCTGCTCAGCCTCGATCTGGCCGTCGCCATGGCCCGGGCCGGGATCCCCACGGTGCTCGTGTGCGCCGACCGGGCCGACCGCCGCATCGAGTCCCGGCTCGGACTGGCCGGACGGACGGGCCTCGCCGAGGCTCTCGACCTGGTCGCCGACGGCGATCTGGAGGCCGACGGCGGTCCGTCGATCCAGACCCGGCTGGCGCCGCTGCTCGGGGCGACCGAGGTGCCCGGTCTGCGCGTGCTCACCGCCGGTCTGCTCGGCGGGGACCGCGTCAGCTGGACCGTCGATCCCGCCGACGACCTGCTGAGGTGGCTGACCGGCGAGGCGGCGATCGTGATCGTCGACTGCCCGCCGATGGGAGCTGCCGACGCCGCCCCGATGACGGCGGCATGCGACGCCACCCTCGTGGTGGCCACCTGCGGGCAGACGAGCACCGCCGCGCTGCAGCGGTGCGCCCGGCAGCTCGCCCTTGCCGCGTCGAGACCGCTCGGTCTGGCGGTGACCCGTTGCGACGACCGCTGGACCACCGTCACCGCCGCACCCGAGTACGCCGGTTCCTCCTCCGACCGGACCCCCGACCGGAACCCCGACCGGACCCCCGACCGGCCTGCCGAGACGGTCACCGCATGAACACCGACGGACACGCACCCGGATCGGGCCGCGGCGCCCGGCCCTGGCTGGTCATCGAGCCGCCCAAGCGATGGCAGGTGCTGAACCTGCGTGAGGTGCTGGAGTTCCGCGACCTCCTTATCAGCTTCATGCGGCGGGACCTCAAGCTCCGCTACCGCCAGACCGCCCTCGGGGTGATCTGGGTGGTGTTGCAGCCGCTGCTCAGTGCCGGCGTGTTCTCGTTCGTGTTCGGGCGGGTGGCGGACTTCCCCTCCGATGGCGTTCCGTACTTCGTGTTCGCCTTCGTCGGCACGCTCGGCTGGTCGGTGTTCTCGGCCTCGATCACCAAGATCTCCGGCAGCCTGGTGGGCAACACCCAGCTGGTGTCGAAGATCTTCTTCCCGCGCCTGGTGCTGCCCCTCAGCATGCTCGGCTCGGTGCTCGTGGACCTGGCGGTCGGCCTGGCGCTGCTGGCCGTGCTCCTGGTCGTGGCCGGGGTGGCACCCGGTCTGGCCATCCTCACGCTGCCGCTGTGGATCCTGCTGCTGCTCATGCTGGCCCTCGGCCTCGGCCTCATGGCGGCGGCGCTCAACGTCAGCTACCGCGACGTGGGCTACGTGCTGCCGGTCGTCGTGCAGGTGCTGCTCTACGCCTCGCCGGTGGCGTACTCCGTCGCCGCCCTTCCCCGGGAGGTTCGAGGCTGGTACCAGGCCAACCCGATGAGCGGGGTGCTGGAGGGCTTCCGCTGGTCGGTGCTGGGCACGGCCGAGCCCTCGGGCGCAGCCGTCGCCTGGTCCGCGGCCTTCGCCGTGATCGTGTTCCTGGTGGGGGCCTCGGTGTTCGCCTCGATGGAGCGGAAGTTCGCCGATGTCATCTAGCGATCTGGCCATCCGGGTCAGCGGGCTGTCGAAGGCCTACACGATCCGGCACCAGGCCGAACAGCACATCACCCTGGCCGAGCAGGTGCTCAGCCGGGTCCGCCATCCCTTCCAGAAGGCCGACCGGGAGACCTTCTGGGCGCTGCGGGACGTCGATCTGGAGGTGAAGCGGGGCGAGGTCCTCGGCATCATCGGGCGCAATGGAGCGGGCAAGAGCACCCTGCTCAAGGTGCTCAGCCGCATCACGGCCCCGACCGCCGGGCGGGTGGAGCTCTACGGCCGCCTGGGCTCCCTGCTCGAGGTGGGCACCGGGTTCCACGCCGAGCTGACCGGGCGGGAGAACATCTACCTCAACGGCACGATCCTGGGGATGAAGCGGGCGGAGATCGACCGCCGCTTCGACGAGATCGTCGAGTTCGCCGGCGTCTCCCAGTTCCTCGACACCCCGGTGAAGCGCTACTCCAGCGGCATGTACGTGCGCTTGGCGTTCGCCGTCGCCGCCCACCTCGACACCGAGATCCTCGTGCTCGACGAGGTCCTCGCCGTGGGCGACCAGGACTTCCAGCGCCGCTCCTTGGAACGAATCGGCACGGCCATGAACCAGGGCCGTGCGGTCCTCCTCGTGTCGCACAACCTCAGCCTGATCCAGGAGGTGTGCCAGCGGTCGGTCCTCCTGAGGTCGGGACGGATCGTCGGGCTTGGCCCCAGCGGCGATGTCGTCAGCGACTACCGGGCCTCGCAGCGACCCGAGGATAACGAGTTGCCCGAGAACAGGATCTTCTCCAGTTGCCGGATCATCGGGGAACCCAGGCCCGGCGAGCCTGTGCGCCTGGGGATCGGCATCAAGCCCGGCGAGCCCGCTGCCCCGTTCTTCGTCAGGCTCCACCTGAATGACCACACCGGGAAGCTGGTGGCCCAGTGCGATTCGCGGCTCTCCGAGGCGTGGTTCAAGATCTCGGCGCAGTCTCAGAGCGTCGTCTGCGAGATCCGCTCGCCGTGGCTGAAAGCTGGCGTACACACGGTCGATCTCTACGCCTTCCGGGTCTCGGAGGCGATCGAGCACGTGCCGCTCGCCGCCTCGTTCCTGGTGTCGGACCACAGCCCGTACGGCGCGCCGATTCCGGAGGAGTCCGTGGCGCTCACGCCCTATCTTCCCGACTTCACCTACGAAGTGGCCCAGTGACCGCCGGTCCACACCCTGAGAACAGGCGCATCAGCAACTCAGCCGTGGAACGGGCATGGTGAGCGACCGTCCCGAGCAACCGGACATGACACTGACCGTCGTGGTTCCCGTCTTCAACGGGCTTCCCTTCGTCCTCGACGCCATCGAGTCCGTCCTCCGGGCATCCTGGATCGGGTCCAGGGAGGTGATCGTGGTCGATGACGCGTCCAGCGACGACTCCGTCCGCACGATCTCGGCATCCCATCCCGGCGTGCGGGTCATCGCGCTCCGAAGCAACGTGGGCGAAGCGGTCGCCCGCAATGTCGGGCTCGCACACGCCACCGGGCGGTACGTCACGTTCCTCGATCAGGACGATCTCGTCTTCGACGACCATTTCATGGCCCTGTACGCGGCGCTGGAACGACACGATGCCGATGCCGCCGCCCCTCGGTGCATGTCCATCGGGCCTTCGGACGACCTCACCCGCCTCAGTGGCGTCGGTGCACTGGGCAGACCGCCCGCCGAGGCCGACCGAATCGTGAGCGCCGATGACGCCCGCGCCGGGGGCATCTCCAACACCCTGTTCGCCCGACGGGAGACGCTCATCGCCTGCGGGGGATTCACTCCGTTGCTCCGGGGTGTCGGGGACTACATCCTGGCCTGGAACGCCGCCCGAACCCATCGGCTGGTCAAAAT
>JBIKWW010000146.1:0-8154 GCA_044356125.1 Acidimicrobiia bacterium | reverse complement strand
AGCGAAGCACGCGTCCGCTCACCGGGTGACAGGGACCGGGCGGGCCGAACGACGTCGTCGCCGCTGAGCCCGAACTTGGCGAGCAGGGTGCGCACCTCGGCGACGGTCGAACCGGCGTACCAGCCCAGGAAGGCGTCGACGAGCGTGGCGTCGCCATCGACCGGCATGCGGGCCTGGTCGATCTCACCGACGACCACGCCCGACCCGAGCGTCACCGTGCCGTGGACCGGCGCGAGCCGGCCGAGGAGCAGCCCGAGCAGCGTGGTCTTGCCGGCGCCGTTGGGACCGGTGACGGCCACCCGGTCGCCGTAGGCCAGGTCGAGGCTGACCGGGCCGAGGGTGAAGGATCCGCGCTGCACGACCGCGTCGCGGACGGTTGCGACGACCGTGCCCGATCGTGGCGCCGATTCGATCGAGTACCGGAGCTCCCAGACCTTTCGCGGCTCGGCCACCTCCTCGAGCCGGGCGGCCGACTGTTCGAGGCGCGATGCCTTCCCCGCCTGCTGCTCGCTCGCCTCGGCCTTGGCCTTGCGGCCGATCTTGTCGGAGTCCGTGCCCTTCTTCCTCAGCTGGGCACGGCTCTTGCGGACGCCCTTGTCGGCCCACTCGCGGGTCGTGCGGGCGCGCGAGATCAGGTCGTCGTGGCGCTCGCGGTACTCGTCGTAGGCCTCCTCGGCGTGTCGCCGCGCGACCTCGCGCTCCCGGAGGTACGAGCCGTAGCCGCCGCCGAAGAGCTGGGCGCGGCGTTCGACGGGATCGAGCTCGACGATGTCGGTCGTGACGCGATCCAGGAACGTGCGGTCGTGGCTCACCACCACGACCGCCGATCGACGGGCGCGCAGCTCCCCGACGAATCGCTCCAGGCGGTCGAGGCCGGCCAGATCGAGATCGTTGGTCGGTTCGTCGAGCAGGAAGACGTCGAAGCGGGCGAGGAGCAGGGCGGCCAGCCCGACACGCGCCTGCTGCCCACCGCTCAGTGCGCCGACGATCGCGTCGGCCCCGATCGAGGATGGAAGGCCGACGTCGGCGAGCGCGACCGGGATGCGGTCGTCGAGGTCCGCACCGCCGAGGGCGAGCCAGGCATCGAGACGGTCGCCGTACTCGTCGCCCTCCGGATCGCCGTCGGCCAGGGCGGCGGCGCTGCGTTCCATGCGCCCGTGGGCGTCGGCCACCCCGGTGCGGCGTGCCAGCCAGGCGCCGACGGTCTCCTCCGGGGAGGCGATGTCGAGCTGCTGAGCGAGGTACCCGACGGTCGCCGACGCAGGCGAGCGGACCATCGAGCCAGCGAGCGGGGCGTCGAGGCCGGCCAGGGCCCGCAGCATGGTGGTCTTGCCGGCGCCGTTCGGCCCGACCAGCCCGATCACCCGGCCGCCCGCCACCGTGAGGTCGATCCCCTCGGCCAGCACCACCGGCCCGTGACCGAGCGCGACCCTGCTGGCGATGAGGGAGGCCATGGCCCCCATCGTGTCATGCCGGGCCTGCCAGCCCCGGTCGACCCTCCGGAGACGGGCCGGTCCTGGCCGGCGCTGGTCGTGGAGCCCTGTCTGCCCCTCGCCCGGGAGGTCGGTGCGGTGGGTTCGCTCAGCGGCTGCAGGACCGCTCGGTGCGGCGTTCGCCGGTCACCCGGTTGGCCGGCCGGATGATGCGCAGGGTCTCGCCCGGGAGGCAGACCTTCTGGAACCACGCGTCGTAGATGCGGGTCTCGGGCGGCACTGGGACGTTGAGCGAGGGGTAGGCACTGGTGCCGAAGGGTCTGCAGGAGTTGGATCTGCACCGCTGCGCCTGCTCGGTGTTCAACGTGTAGAGGTTGTGGGACAGGTAGGCGTCACCGAGCCCGACATAGAAGCCTGCGGGTGCGACCCACAGCACGATGATCAGCGCGCTGACGAGATGGCCGGCGGCTCCCGTTCGGTTCGCGGCTCGCGTCACCGGGGGAGTGACGGGCGGGTCGAGGCCCGTGTCGGGGGCCGGTGCCGGGATCTGGTCTGGTGAGGGTTCGGTGGCGGGGGCTCGGCGCACGGCCACCAGCAGCAGGGGGGCGCAGATCGCCAGAGCGGCGTTCCAGGGCCAGACGGCGCTGTTGTGCGACGCCAGCCAGGGGCTGAGGGTGACGAGGATGCCGAGATGCAGCGCGGCGCCACCCAGTCCGGCCACCATGAGGAGACGGCCTTCGAGGGTGCCGGTGCCCGGGAGACGCCGACGCAACGCCGGCAGGGCGGCCAGGCCGATTGCCAACTCGGCGGCCGGGACCCCCCACACGATGAGTCCGGCGTGGCTGCCGAGATGCACCGAATCGGCGATGAACGGCGCCCCTCCGGTCGGCCAGCCGTGGGAGAGCACCTTGTTGAGTCCCGCCCAGAACCACATGCTGGCGAAGTGGGCGCAGGCGATCCTCCGCCACGACCAGGCGGCTGCCAGGGCCAGGAGCGCCAGCGATACGACCTCGGGCTGGATGCGGATCTGGTCGGCGGCCAGAGCGGTCGCGAGCACCGCCACGTTCAGGGTGGTCCCGATGCGGGGGGCCACGATCATCAGCGCGCAGCTGATGAGCAGCGCCGGCCAGACGGTGAGGTGTCGCAGCAGGCCGAGGCCGGCCAGGTTGGGGACTCCGTCCGGGCGGACCTGCCAGAGGTGCCACGTCCACCGGTAGGTGACGGCCAACGCCACTGCGCACACCGCCACGACGACGTGCTCGGCTGGATGGGGGCGGCGCTCCAGGGCGGACGAACGGAGCATGGGTCGGAAGTTACGGGGAAGGTCGCATCCCGGGTCGGATCCCGGCCCGGTCGACCCTGCGGAGGCGGGTCGGCCTATCAGCCCCGGTCGACCCTGCGGAGGCGGGTCGGCCTATCAGCCCCGGTCGACCCTGCGGAGGCGGGTCGGCCTACCAGCCCCGGTCGACCCTGCGGAGGCGGGTCGGCCTACCAGCCCCGGTCGACCCACTCTTGGAGGTGGGGGCGCTCCGCTGCGATCGTCGTCGAGGAGCCGTGGCCGGGGAGGACGATCGTCTGCGGGTCGAGCGTGAAGAGGCGCCGCTCGATCGAGCCGATGATCGTGGGGAAGTCGCCTCCCTCGAAGCTCGTGGCCCCCGGGCCGCCGGGGAACAGGGTGTCGCCCGAGAGCAGGATCGGGGAACCCTCGACCGTGAAGCAGATCGAACCCGGGGTGTGGCCGGGGGTCATCAGCGTGTGGATGCGGAGATGCCCGACCTCGATCACCGACTCGTCCTCCAGGATGAGGTCGTAGGAGGGCAGCATCGCCGCGTCGGCCTGGGTGATCGCCACCTGGTACCCCGCGTCGCGGATCTGGGGCACGGCCTGGATGTGGTCCCAGTGGCCGTGGGTCTCCACCACCGAGCGGACTCCGAGATCCCGGCACATCTCGAGCAGGAGGTCGTGCTCGTTGGCGGCGTCGACGAGCAGCGAGTCGCCGGTGCCACGGCACCGCAGCACGTAGACGTTGTTGTCGTAGCCCCCGACGATCGCCCGGGTGATCTCGAGGTTCGTGTCGCGGTACACGACGGTGGGCGTGCGGGTCATCTCCATGCCCCCAGTCTGCCTGTCCGCCGGCCCGCCGTCCGCCGGCCGGCCCGTCCGTCGGGCCCGGCGGACGGGCCGCTACCGTCCCGGGTATGGACGTCATCCGCTACGGCCTCATCGGCACCGGGCTCATGGGCTGCGAGCACGCCCGGAACCTGGCTGCGCTGCCCGGGGCGGTGGTGACCGCCGTGGCCGATCCCCATGGGCCGTCGCGTGACGCCGTGCGGGCGGCGCTCGGGCCCGACGCTGCCCCGCCCGCCGAGTTCCCCACCGCTGAGGAGCTGCTGGCCTCGGGCCTGGTCGACGCCGTCGTGATCGCCACGCCCAACTTCACCCATCTCGACGTCCTGCGGTCCTGCTTCCGCCATCCGGGCATGCACGTGCTCGTCGAGAAGCCGCTCTGCACCACCGTGGCCGACGCCCGTGAGGCGGTGCGGCTGGCAGCGGCGCACTCCGGCGTCGTGTGGATGGGCCTGGAGTACCGGTACATGCCGCCGGTGGCCCGGTTCCTGCGCGAGGTGCCGGCGACGGTCGGCCGCCTCCGCATGGTCGCCATCCGCGAGCACCGCTACCCGTTCCTGCCCAAGGTGGGCGACTGGAACCGGTTCAGCGCGAACACCGGTGGCACGCTGGTGGAGAAGTGCTGCCACTTCTTCGACCTCATGAACCTGGTCGTGGGGGCCCGGCCGGTGCGCGTCTACGCCAGCGGAGGCCAGGACGTGAACCACCTCGACGAGCGCTACCCGGGCAACCCGGCGGGCGAGGTCCCCGACATCCTCGACAACGCCTACGTGGTCGTCGACTACGCCGACGGTGTGCGGGCGATGCTCGACCTCTGCATGTTCGCCGAGGCCGGCTCCAACGAGCAGGAGCTGGTGGCCGTCGGCTCGGCCGGCAAGGTGGAGGCGTACGTGCCCGAGGGGCGGGTGGTCGTCGGGCGCCGTGGTGGTATGCGCGCTGATGGTTGGCCGGAGGCGCCGAGTGTCGAGATGATCGACGCCTCCGCGGACGAGCGCATCGCCTGGACCGGCTACCACCACGGTGCGTCCTATCTCGAGCACGTGGACTTCGCCGCCGCCATCCGGGCCGGTTCACCGCCCCTCGTGACCGTCGAGTCGGGGCTGTGGTCGGTCGCCGTCGGTGCCGCTGCGCACCGCTCGATCGAGCTCGGCCGACCCGTGGCGCTCGACGAGCTCGGTCTGACGGCGGGCTGACCCCGTCCGGGGCACGGCCACCCGCTCGGCCGTCACCTCAGGTGGCGATCAGCTCGAAGGGGACGGCGAGCGCCTCGTAGACACGGGCCGCCCGTGCGTCGCGGGTCAGCAGCGTGGCGCCGACGTAGGCCGACGCCAGGCCGACGAGCCCGTCGACCACGCCGGCGCCCCCGATGCCCGCGTTCGTCAGCGCGCTGATGACGTCACGGGTGGAGCGCTGGCGATCGATCCAGACGGGGAACGCCCGCTCCATGACGTCCAGCGCGACGTCGGGCCGGACCCGGTCCGGCAGCGGCAGACGCGTCAGTGCGGTGTAGAGCTGGACGACCGCGTGTCCGGCGAGCGCGGGGCGCCGATCGAGGACGATCCGCCGGGCCGTGTGGTGCGCCTCGTGCCCGGACACGAGCGCCGGCAGGGCCACGCTCACGTCGCAGGCCCAGTCGCCCTCCGGCGGCGCCGTGCGTCGCGGGCTCATCGGCCCGGAGTGCCCGGGAGCGCGTCCTGGACCATCGCGTCGACGTCCTCGTCGGTCAGGGGCTCGGGCCGGCGGGAGACGATCAGGGGCAGTCCGTCGAGCTCTTCGACACGGGCGTCGGTGGTGGGGACCAGCAGTCGGAACCCGTCGGGCTCCTCGACCAGATCCAGTCGGGTGCCGGGGACGAGGCCCAGTGCGTCGCGCACGGGTTTGGGGACGACGATGCGCCCGAGTCGGTCGATGGTTACCATCATGATGGCAACGCATGGTACCAGTTGGATGGCATTTGGTTCAGCGTGGGCGGGGCGCTAGAACGTCCCCCATGAACTTCGCGTTTTCCGAGGAGCAGGAAGAGCTCCGCAAGTCCGTCCGCAAGTTTCTCGAGGAGAAGTCGCCGGTCACCGAGGTGCGCCGGTTGATGGAGACCGCCGAGGGCTACGACGCCGCCGTCTGGAAGCAGATGGGCGAGCAGCTCGGCCTGCAGGGCCTGGCCCTGCCCGAGGCCTACGGCGGCTCGGGGTACTCGGCGGTCGAGCTCGGAATCGTGCTCGAGGAGATGGGTCGGGCCCTGCTGTGCGCCCCCTTCTTCTCCACCGTCGCCCTCGCCGGCAACCTGCTGCTGGCCTCGGGCGACGATGCGGCCAAGGCCAAGCACCTTCCCGGCATCGCCTCCGGCGACACCATCGCCACCGTCGCCTTCACCGAGGCCAACGGCCGCTGGGACGAGGCCGGCATCGGCGCCACCGCCACCAACGAGGGCGGCTGGAAGGTCACCGGCGAGAAGATGTTCGTGATCGACGGCCACACGGCCGGACTGCTGCTCGTCGCCGCCCGCTCGGGCGCCGGAACGTCGATCTTCGCCGTCGACGCCGGTGCTGCCGGGGTCAGCCGCGAGGCCCTCCCGACCATGGACCAGACCCGCAAGCAGGCCAAGGTCACCTTCGCCGCCGCCCCGGCCGAGCTCATCGGCGAGGAGGGCAAGGGCTGGCAGTACCTGTCCAAGATGCTCGATCTCGCCGCCGTGGCCCTCTCGGCGGAGCAGGTCGGCGGTGCCCAGAAGGTCCTCGAGATGTCGGTCCAGTACGCCAAGGACCGTGTCCAGTTCGGCCGCCCGATCGGCTCGTTCCAGGCCATCAAGCACAAGTGCGCCGACATGCTGCTCGAGACCGAGTCGGCCAAGTCCGCCAGCTACTACGCCTGGTGGGCCGCCGCCGAGGACAACGACGAGCTCCCCGTCGTCGCCTCCCTGGCCAAGGCCTACTGCTCGGAGGCGTACTTCCACGCCGCCGCCGAGAACATCCAGATCCACGGCGGCATCGGCTTCACCTGGGAGCACGACGCCCACCTGTACTTCAAGCGGGCCAAGAGCTCCGAGCTGCTGTTCGGCGATCCCACCTACCACCGCGAGCAGCTCGCCCAGCGGATCGGCATCTGAGCCCTCCACACCCGTGGCATCTCGACGAGGGGGCGGCTGCGGCCGCCCCCTCGTCGCGTCCCCGTGGCGGTGCCGGGGGTCCCACGAACGTGTCGCGGAGTCGTCGCGAGCACCTGAACCGGGTTCGGTTCGGAGTCACATCGATGCTGGTAGCGTGGTTGTCATGCCCAAACCCACCCACTCCCGCGCGCTCCGCCTCGCCCTGGTGGCGGCCGTTGCCACGCCGGTCGCCCTCGGCGCCCTCGTGCCGGCCTCGCAGGCCCAGCGCAAGAGCTCCTCGAAGGTCGTCAAGATCGGCTTCATCGCTCCGCTCTCCGGGGACCTCTCGGCCCTCGGCATCGGCATGCGCAACTCGGTCGACCTCGCCATCAAGCAGGCCAACGCCTCCAAGAAGCTGAAGGGCTGGACGATCCAGCTCGACGCCCAGGACGATCAGGCCAAGGCCGACGTCGGCGCCCAGGTCGCCGCCAAGCTCGCCTCCGACAAGGCCGTCGCGGCCGTCGTGGGCACGCTCAACTCCTCGGTCGCCCAGCAGACCCAGCCGGTGCTGAACAAGGCCAACATCGCCCAGGTGTCGCCCGCCAACACCAACCCCACGCTCACGCAGGGCGCTGACTTCGCCACCGCCAAGAAGCGTCCCTTCCCGAACTACTTCCGCGTGTCGACCACCGACGCCATCCAGGGTCCGTTCGGCGCCCAGTTCATGTTCAAGAACCTGAAGCTCACGAACGTCGCCACGATCCACGACCAGAAGACCTACGGCAAGGGCCTGGTCGACGAGTTCAGCAAGGAGTTCCTCAAGCGCGGTGGCAAGATCGTCGCCACCGAGGTCGTCAACCCCGACGACAAGGACTTCTCGGCCGTCATCGCCAAGGTCAAGGCCGCCAACCCGCAGGCCGTGTACTACGGCGGCGAGTACCCCGCCGCCTCGCTGCTCACCGCCCAGATGAAGGCCGCCGGCGTCAACATTCCGCTGATGGGTGGCGACGGCGTCTACTCGGGCGTGTACATCGACACCGCCAAGGCCGCCGCCGAGGGCGACTACGTGACCTCCGTCGGCGCCCCGACCGAGACCCAGGCCACCGCCCAGGCCTTCGTCGCCGCCTACAACAAGGCCTACAAGGAGCCCTACGAGGCCTACGGCGCCTACAGCTTCGACGCCGCCAACGTCATCATCGCCGCCCTCAACTCGGTGCTGCCCAAGGCCTCCACCGTGGAGAAGGCCCGCCCGCAGATCCTGGCCGCCATCGGCAAGACCAACATCACCGGGGCCACCGGCGCCATCTCCTTCGACGAGTTCGGCGACACCACCAACAAGGTCCTCACCGTCTACAAGGTGACCGGCGGCAAGTGGGTTCCCTCCGTCACCGACAAGTTCGAGTGATCTGACCCGTCACTCCGACGTCCCACTCCGACGTCTCACTCCGACGTCTCACTCTGACGTCCGACTCTGACGTCTCACTCGAGGCCGGCGTTCCCTCCTTCGGGGGC
>JBIKWW010000145.1:0-8178 GCA_044356125.1 Acidimicrobiia bacterium | reverse complement strand
AGGGATCGAGCCCGCCCGCCTCGAGCACGATGGCGGCCATGGCGGACGTGGTCGTCTTGCCGTGAGTGCCCGAGATGGCCGCGGTGCGGCGCAGGCGGCCGAGCGCCTCCATGAGATCACCCCGCGTCGCCACCTCGACACCGCTCGACAGGGCCGCGTCGAGCTCGGGGTTGCCGAGCGGCACGGCCACCGACACCACGACGAGATCCACCCCCTCGAGGAGGGCGGCGTCATGGCCGACGTGGACGTCGATGCCGGCGGCCCGAAGGCGCTGCACCGCCTCCGAGTCGGCCTGGTCGGAGCCGGTCACCCGATGGCCCATGGTGTGCAGGATGTCGGCGATGGCGCTCATGGCGGCACCGCCGGCGGCGATCACATGGACGCGACGGCAGCCCGCCAGATCGGGCACGGTCGAGGGGAACGGTGCCGGGCGGACCACCGGGTCACCGCCGCCGCGTCGGGGCCGGCCACGACCGGTCCACCGTCCGCTGGTTCCGGGCGATGCGGATCAGCACGCCCACCGCCGTCAGCATCACCACTCGGGACGTGCCCCCGATCGACATGAACGGGAGCGGCACGCCGGTCACCGGGGCCCAGCGGACGGTCACGGCGATGTTGACGAGCGCCTGGACCGTGATCCAGGTCGTGATCGCCATGGCCACGACGTGGCCGAAGCGGTCCCGGGCCCGGTTGGCGGTGCGGACACCGAACACGGCGAAGGCGGCGAACCCGGCGATCACCAGGGTCGCGCCGACGAACCCGACTTCTTCGCCGATCACGGTGAAGATGAAGTCCGAGTCGGCGTTGGGCAGGTAGCCCCACTTGGCCCGCGAGGCCCCGACCCCGGTGCCCAGCAGGTGACCCGTGCCCAGGCCCACGAGGGACTGGCAGGCGTGGAAGCCGTTGGCCGTCGCGCAGTCGGCCGAGACGAGGCCCCTGATCCGGTCCGCCTGGTAGTCCTGCACCGTCAGACTGAGCAGCACCATCACCAGGCCTCCGGCGACGACCGCGCCGAGGAAGCGCTTGGGCGCCCCGGCCGTCGCCAGCAGCGACAGGATGATCACGGCGAGGATGACCGTCGAGCCGAGGTCGGGCTGCAGGAGCACGAGCGCCGGCGGGATCAGCAGGACCCAGCCCCGGCGTAGCAGCTCCATGCTGCGCGGGTCGATCGCCAGCAGGAGCCGGGCGCCCATGAGGATGACGGCCAGCTTGGCCGCCTCGGACGGCTGGAACTGGAGGGCATCGGGCCCGATCCAGCGCTTCGAGCCGTCCACGGTCTGGCCCACGGCCATGACGGCCACCAGCGCGGCCACGACCGCCCAGAACGCCAGCACTGCGACCTTGCGCAGCGCGGACGTGGGGAGGGCGATGGCGAACGCCATGCCGAGCAGGCCGACGAGCACGAACACGGCCTGGCGTTCGAACCGGTGGAACAGCGAGTCGTGCACGTCCATCGACGTCACCGACGACGCCGAGAGGACGAAGACCAGACCCACGGCGACCAGGGCGACGGTGACGGCCAGGAGCCCGACGGCCTCGGGGGTCCATCGCGTCCGGCGGCGGACGCCCGGGCCGGCCCACGCCGAGCGGCGAACAGCGGTGACAGGCTCCGGCCGTGGGGACCGCTCGGTCCGCTCGGCGCCCCGGACCGTTCCGACCCCGGAACGGGAACTGAAGGGGATCGTCACCGCGTCACCTCGGCACCAGGCGGATGAAGTCGGCGTAGAAGATCCCCACGCCGAGCGACACGAAGATGATGGCGAGGATCCAGAAGCGGACGATCACCGTCGTCTCCGGCCAGCCGACCAGCTCGAAGTGGTGATGGACGGGCGCCATCCGGAAGATGCGCCGGCCGCCCATCAGCCGGAACGTGAACACCTGGGCCATCACCGACAGCGTCTCGATCACGAACAGACCACCGATGACGGGGAGCAGCAGGGCGGTGTGGGTCACGATGGCCAGGGCCGCGAACGCCGAGCCGATGGCGAGGGAGCCGACGTCGCCCATGAAGATCCGCGCCGGCGGAGCGTTCCACCAGAGGAACCCGGCACACGCTCCGGCCAGCGAGGCGGCCACGACGGCGACGTCGAGCGCCCGCTCCATCCGGTAGATCTCGGGATTGCGGAACATCCAGAACCCCATGGCCACGTAGGCGGCGAAGCCGTAGACCGAGCTCCCTCCGGCGAGGCCGTCGAGGCCGTCGGTGAGGTTCACGGCGTTGGAGAAGCCGTACACGAGCACACAGGCCAGCACGACCCACAGCACGGTGGGGACCTTCCAGCCCGGCCAGTCGAGGCGGGTGAACGACACCACGCGCTCCACACCGGCCCAGTGCACGGCCAGGAGCGAGAACGCGGTGGCGACCACGAGGAGGCCGCCCGTCTTGGCCCGCTTGTTGAGACCCAGGCTGCGCTTGCGCGTGACCTTGATCCAGTCGTCGGCCAGGCCCACGATCCCGGCGCCGACGAACGCCAGCACGACGAGCAAGCCGCGCCGGCTGAAGGGTGTCGACGTGAAGAGGTGGGGCACCACGTAGCCGAACACGGCGGCGATCACGATGGCGATGCCGCCCATGGTGGGCGTGCCCTTCTTCTTCATGTGGGCCTGGGGCCCGTCGGTCCGGATCGGTTGGCCGATCCCGCGTCGGGCGAGGAAACGCAGCAGCACGGGCATGCCGAAGAGGGCGACGAGGAAGCTCGTCGAGCCGGCCAGCAGCAGGGCGATCATCGGTCGGACCCCGGTCCGGGAGCGAGGAGCCGGGCGAGCCGCTCGAGCCCGGCGACCCGACTGGCCTTCAGCAGCACCGCGTCATCGGGGCCGAGGTCGAGCGCAGCCAGCAGGGCGGCGGCCTCCTCGACCCCCGACGCCACGCTGGCCACGCCGTAGGGCGCCGAACCGACGGCGATCACCTCGACACCGAGTGCCGCAGCCAGCGCCGCCACCTCGGCATGACCGGCTCCGGTCTGCACCCCCAGCTCGGCCATCTCGCCGAGCACGGCGACCCGACGGCGTGCCGGCATCGCCGCCAGCGACCGCAGTCCGGCCGCCATCGACTCCGGGTTGGCGTTGTAGCTGTCGTTGAGCAGCCGGTAGCCGTCCGCCGCCACGAGCAGCTCCATCCGCCACGGCGAGAGCTGGGCCTCGGACAGCCCCGCCACGATCTCGTCCAGCGTCGATCCGACGGCACCGCAGGCGGCCACCGCAGCGAGCGCGTTGGCCGGCTGGTGCTCCCCGGGTACGCCGAGACGGACCTGGGCGGACCCCCACGGCGTGTGCATGACGAACGACGCCCGGAGGTCGGCTCCGAGCACAATGCTCTGCGCGCTGATTTCAGCGTCCTTCCCGGTGGTGGAGAATCGCAGGATATCAGCGCGCGTACGATTGGCCATGGCAATCACGAGAGGATCGTCGGCGTTCAGGACGGCCACGCCCCCGACGGGAAGACCCTCGACGATCTCCCCCTTGGCCCTCGCGATCCCGAGCTGACCGTCTGCGTACATACCGACATGGGCCCGCCCGACGTTCAGGGCGATGCCGACGCGGGGACGGGCGATGCCCATCAGCTTGGCGATGTGGCCGATGCCGCGGGCACCCATCTCGATGATGCCCGCCCACGAGTCACCCGGCGCGTTGAGCAGCGTCAGCGGCACGCCGATCTCGTTGTTGAAGCTCTTGTCGCTGCGGACGTGCGGGCCGCGCCGGGCCAGCACGGCCGAGATCATGTCCTTGGTGGTCGTCTTGCCGCTCGAGCCGGTCACTCCGATCAGACGGTCGGGCAGGAGGGTGCGGGCCAGACGCCCGAGGTCCATGAGCGCCGCGGCGGTGTCGGCCACCCGTACGGCGCCGGGACGGTCGTCGTCGCGTTCGGTGAGATGGGCGACCGCACCTGCGGCCCGGGCGGCGTCGATGAAGTCGTGGCCGTCGCGCTCGGCGCGCAGTGGCACGAAGAGGTTGCCGGGAGCGACCGTGCGCGAATCGGTGCTGACCCCCTCGATGCGGAGATCGGAGCCGGGCGTGTCGGACCGGACGGTCGAGCCGCCCGTGGCCTGCAGGATCTGGTCGATCGACAGCTGCATGGTGGGAAACCTTGTCATCCCGTCCGGGGGGTGCCGGGGGACCCCGCCCATCCGAGGACGGCGAGCGCCTCGGCGGCGACGCTGCGGTCGTCGAAGGGCAGCACGGTGTCGCCGATGGTCTGGCCCTGCTCGTGACCCTTTCCGGCGATCACCACCACGTCGCCGGGGCGGGCCTCGGCCAGGGCCGAGGCGATGGCGGTCCGCCGGTCCGCCTCGGTCCGCAGCCCGCCGGCCGCCACCACGCCGCCCGCCACCTCGGCGATGATCGCGGCCGGGTCCTCGCTCCGCGGGTTGTCCGAGGTGAGGAACGCCAGGTCGGAGCGGTCGGTGGCGATGCGCCCCATCAGCGGACGCTTGCCCCGGTCACGGTCGCCGCCGCAGCCGAACACGCACACCACCCGCCCGCCCGACCCGGTCATGCCCCGGGCCGCCTGGAGCACACGTTCGAGCGCGTCCGGGGTGTGTGCGTAATCGATGACGACGGTGAAGGGCTGCCCGGCGTCGACAGGCTCGAAGCGTCCCGGCACGTGCGCGACGGCCAGCCCCGCAGCGATGGTCGCGCCGTCGATCCCGAGCAGTGACGCAGTCGTCGCCGCGGCCAGTGCGTTGGACACGCTGAAGGCGCCGCCGATCCGCAGCGTCACCGGGGTCCCGCGCCACACGAACCGGCTCCCCGAGGCGTCGAAGGCGAGATCGGCCGCCTCCTGCAGGGAGTAGCCGACCGTCGGGATCACGGCGGCATCGCGCAGCAGTCGCCCGTAGGGGTCGTCGACGTTCACCACTCCCCGCTCCGAGCGCTCCGCTTCGAACAGGCGGGCCTTCGCCCGGAAGTAGGCCTCCATCGTGCCGTGGAAGTCGAGATGGTCCTGCGTCAGGTTGGTGAAGACCCCGATCCCGAAGCGGATGCCCGCCACGCGGTCCAACGCCAGTGCGTGGCTGGTGACCTCCATGACGACGGTCTTCGTGCCGCCGGCCACGAGGCCGCCCAGGCGCTCCTGCAGATCGGTCGCCTCGGGCGTGGTGCGGGTCTGGGTCAGCGTCCCGAGCACCGACACCGGTTCCCCGGCGGCGGCCAGCACGGCGCCGAGCAGGTGGGCCGTGCTCGTCTTGCCGTTGGTGCCGGTGATCCCGATCATCCGGAGGTGCCGGGCCGGGTTCCCCCAGAAGGCGGCGGCCACGGGGCCCATCGACGCCCGCACGTCGGCCACCACGAGCTGGACCACACCGTCCTGCCGGGCGGCGGCGACCGGATGGTCGACGAGCACGGCCGAGGCACCGGAGCGCACGGCGTCGGCGACGAAACCGTGACCGTCGTGGACGAGGCCGCGGACGGCGCAGAACAACGATCCCGGCGCCACCGCCCGGGAGTCGTGCGTGACACCGCTGACCGACACCTGCGCCGGATCCCCCACGATCCTCAGGTCGGCGGCCGTCAGCGGCGACCCGGCACGGAGATCGGCCAGGACATCGGAGAGCGGCCGGCTGCTCACGGGCCCGCGTCCTCCACCTGCGTCGCCGTCCGGGCGGCCGTCACCGGTTGCCCGTTGCGCGTCGCCGAGGATCGGCCCGTCGCCGCCGGGCGGACGGGCGCAGCGGGCCCGTCATCCTGCGACGCGACCGCGGACGTCGGCGGCCACGAGGCGACCCGCCGACGGGGGGTGACCGGTTCGGCCGGGCTCTGGTCCTCTCCCTGACGGTCGGTGCCCGCCACCGTGGCGCCCTCGCCGCCCGTGCCGCCGGACCGGTTCGCCGCTGCGGCGCGGACCACCGCCGTCTCCTCACCGCCGGCCCGGGCCGCCGTCGTCGGGCCCGTGTCCGCCGCCTCCACCGTGCCGGACGCCGCCACCGTGCCGGACGCGTCCGCCGTGCTGGTCCCGTCCCCCGTTCCCGTCGTCGTGCGACCGGGTCGGGCCGTCTGCTGCTGACGGGCGGCGTCGGCGAGGGTCGCCTCCCGCCGGGCGGCCTGGGCGTCGGCGAGGGCCGCCGACCACTGCGGTGCCCGCACGTTCAGCGCCACGTCGGCCGAGGCCGGCGCGATGCGGTAGCGCTGGGCCGCCATCCGGGTGATCTCGCCGAACAGCGGCGCCGCCACCGTGCTGGCGTAGATGTCGGTCCGGGGCTCGTCGATGGTGACGATCATCGACAGCTTCGGGCTCGAGGCCGGGAACATGCCGGCGAAGCTCGAGACGTACGCGCCCTTCACGTACTGCCCACCGATGGCCTTGCGGGCCGTGCCCGTCTTGCCCGCCACCTGGTAGCCGAGCACGGCCGCGTTGCGGCCCGAGCCGTCCTTCACGACATCGGCGAGCAGGCCCCGCACGGCCCGGGCGGTGGTCGGCGACACGACCTCGTGGCCGGCCACGGGACGGTCCTCGTGGCGGCGCCCGGCGGCATCGACCCAGCCCCGCTGGAGCCGGGGCGCGACCCAGACGCCGTCGTTGGCGAGGGCGTTGAAGGCGGCGACCATCTGCAGCGCCGTCACCGTGACACCCTGACCGATCGGGATGGTGCCGATCGACGTACCCGTCCAGCGGCGCGGCACGAGCCACTTGCCGGGGGCCTCGAAGGGGAATCCGAGCTCGGCCGGACGGCCGAACCCGAAGCGCACCAGGTTCTGGTCGATCAGCTCCTTGCCCATGCGGCGGGCGATCATGATCGTGCCGGTGTTCGACGAGTTCGTCAGGATCTCCCGGACGGTCCACTTGAGGTGCGGGTGGGGGGTGTCGTCGGAGAACACGTGGTCGGCCACGCGGAGGCGGTCCGGCACCACGAGCGTGTCCGAGGTCGAGATGATCCCGTTGTCGAGTGCCCCGGAGACCGTGACGGCCTTCAGCATCGAGCCCGGTTCGAAGGTGTCGACGACCGCCGCCGGGTAGCCGGCGTTCACGACGCCCAACTCGTCGACCGACGGGGTCGTGTCGGCGGTTGCGGCCGGTGCCGCCCTGCGCTGGACCGACGCCATGACGAGCACGTCGCCGGAGCGCACGTCCATGATCACGACCGTCCCGCCCCTGGCGCCGGTGACCGTCACCCAGTCCGACAGGACCTCCTCCACCCGGTACTGCATGGCCCGGTCGATCGTGGACACGATGCTGGCGCCGTTCTGGGCGGGACGGATGGTGTACTCGCCCTGGGGGATGGAGCGACCGCCACGGCCGAACTCGATGCGCTGCTCACCGTCACGGCCGAGGAGGCGCCGGTCGAGGACCTTCTCGAGGCCGGACTTGCCCCGCTGGTCGGGAGCGACCCGCCCGACGACACCCCGGGCGGTGTTGCCCGCCGGGTAGCGGCGCACCGTGCGCTCCTCCAGGAACACGCCCGGGATCCGGGCCTCACGGACCTGCTGGGCGGTCAGGTCGTCGAGGCCGCGGGCCAGGACGTACCGGCGCGAGGTCCCTCGCATGGCGCTCGCCACCCCGTCGGGGGAGGCGCCGATGATCGGCGCCAGGCGGGCGGCGTTGACGTCGATGGCGGCGGCGTAGTGGGGTGCCTCGGCCAGCCCGCCCTGGTCGACGACGAGATCGAACACCGGGACCGACAGGGCCAGCGGTGCCCCGTAGCGGTCGAGGATGTCCCCGCGGGACGCCGGGATGGGCCGGATGTCCATGCGCTGCTGCTCACCCCGGGATCGCCAGGCGGCGGCCGAGGCGATCTGGACGTCGGCCAGACGCAGCGAGAGGGCGGCGAACCCGGCGCAGAAGAACGCCCCGAGGAGGCGGGTACGGCGTCGGGTGGCGTGGTGGGCGCCCGGGGCCCGGTCGGCCGGACGCTCGCGCCGCTCGTTCCGCGACGCTCCGGCGGGGCGGTCCCGGGCCGCCGGCCCGGAGCGGGCACCGGAGCCGGGGGCGGAGCGGACGCGGGAGCCGGGCACGGACAGACCGGCCCGGCGGGCGGCGGCCTCGGGGGTCCGCAGCGAACGGGGTCGCAGCATCAGCCTGCCGCCCCCGATTCCCCCGTCACCGGGGCGGCATCGGCCGGAGCCACCGGGGCGGCGGACGGGACCGAGACGGGCAGGGGGACCGGGGTCAGGAAGCGCAGCTCGGTGGGGCGCTCCAGGCCGAGACGAAGGGCGGCGGCGGCGATGCGGTCGGGCGCCTCGAGC
>JBIKWW010000144.1:0-8214 GCA_044356125.1 Acidimicrobiia bacterium | reverse complement strand
CGCCTCCTCGCGGTAGGCGGCAGGGTCCTGCTCGTAGAGCGAGACGCGCTCGGCCCGCGCCGCACCGTTGCGGGCGGGAATGGAGAAGTTCGGCGTGCGCTGGAACACCGTGAGCTGGGCGGCCTGCCGGGCGATGATCGGGATGGACTGGATGGCCGAGGAGCCGGTGCCGATCACCCCGACACGCATCCCGGTGAAGTCGACGCCGTCATGGGGCCAGCGCGAGGTCCAGTACGTGGCTCCCCGGAAGCGCTCCACCCCGTCGATGTCGACCTCCTTGGGCACCGACAGGCAGCCCGTGGCCATCACGTAGAAGGGGGCGACGAGGTCGTCACCCGTCGAGGTGCGGATGTGCCAGCGGTGGGCGGCATCGTCCCAACGGGCCGACTCGACGCGGGTGGCGAAGCGGATGTCGCGGCGCAGGTCGAAGCGGTCGGCCACGAACTGGGCGTAGCGCAGGATCTCGGGCTGCGAGGCGTACTTCTCCGACCACTGCCACTCGCGCTCGAGGGCGGGATCGAAGCTGTACTGGTAGTCGAGGCTCTCCACGTCGCAGCGGGCGCCCGGGTACCGGTTCCAGTACCACGTGCCGCCGACGTCGTCACCGGTCTCGAGGACCACGACCGAGCGCCCCTGGGCCCGGAGCTGGTGGATCAGGTACATGCCGGCGAAGCCGGCCCCGACGACGACGACATCGAACTCATGTGCTGCCATGGCGCCAGGGTAGGGAGCCGACCGGACCGGGAACCACCCGGGCCCGGCGTGCCACGATGGCCCTGGTGAGCGGTCGGGACGACGAACGGATGACCCTGCGTGACGGGGTCGGGCTGGCCTTCGAGCGCCACGGCTCGGGTCCGCTCATGGTCTGGGGCCACGGGCTCACCTCCAGCCGGGCCAACGAGGACGGCCGGGGTCTGTGGCACCTCGCCGTCGACGTCCCGGCGGCCGGGTTCGAGCTCGTGCGATGGGACGCCAGGGGCCACGGCCGGTCGGGTGGCACCACGGAGCCGGCGACCTACGGCTGGGCCTCCCTGGCGGCTGACGCGGCCGAGCTGCTCACGGCGCTCGGTGCCGGCCCGGCGGTCGTCGGAGGTGCTTCCATGGGAGCGGCCACGGCGCTGCACCTCGCCGTGCAGCGGCCCGAACTGGTGCGGGCGCTGGTCCTGGTGATCCCGCCCACGGCGTGGGGGACCCGACCCGCGCAGCGGACGCTGTACGAGCAGTCGGCCGGGTTCGTCCGGGCCCGGGGCAGGGAGGCCTGGGTGGCGGCGACCCAGGCACTGCCGCCCATTCCGATCCTGGCCGGGCACCCCGAGCTGTGGGGAACCGGGCCCGACATCGAGGAGGTCCTGCTGCCATGGGTGCTGGAGGGTGCGGCCGGCTCGGACCTCCCGCCCATGGAGGTGCTGACCACGGTCCGCGTGCCCGCACTGGTGCTGGCCTGGGACACCGACCCGGGCCATCCGGTGTCGACGGCCGAGGCCCTCGGGGCCGCCCTTCCCGACGCCACCGTGCACGTCGCCACGACCGTCGGGGAGATCCGGGCCTTCGGAGCGCGGATCCGGTCGTTCCTCGTCGGCCTGCCCTGACTCGGCTGGCCCTGACTCGTCGGGCCCTGACCCGGCGGCCTGCCCTGACTCGTCGGGCCCTGACTAGGCGGGAGCGAGGCCGGCCCCACTGCCGCTGCCGTGGGCCCCGCTGCGGCGCCCACCGACGAGCAGCAGGGCCAGGCCGATCACGGCGAAGAGACCGAGGAGGGCGAAGGCCCGGTCGAAGTTGTCGAGCGGCCCGGTCGCCGGTCCGTCGAGCACGGCGATGGCCGATGCCACCCCGATGGCCCCGCTGAAGAAGCGACCGGTGGCGAACGCGGCATTGGCCTGGCCCATCGACGCCCGGGGCACGTCGACCAGCGCGGCGGCGTTGAGCGGGGCGAAGGCCAGGGCCGATCCCAGACCGCACAGCACGATGCCGGGAAGCATGCCCGTGAGGTAGTTCGGTGTGGCCTGCGGGAGCAGGACCAGGGCGGCGCACGACGCGATCAGGAAGCAGGCTCCGGCGCGCAGGATGCCGCGATGGCCGCGGCGGGCGGCGACGCGCGACGCCAGCATCGCCCCGACGGCCGTCAGCACCGGTGCCGGGGTCATGGCCAGCCCCACCCGCAGCTGGCTGTAGCCCCACAGGCCCGTCATCAGCAGCGGCCACACCAGCCAGAGCGCGGTGCCCACCGAGGAGATGGCCCCGCTGGCGATGTTGGTGTTGCGGAAGGAGCGGATCCGGAACAGCGACAGATCGAGGAGCGGGTTGGGGTGGTGCAGGGAACGCACGATGAACACCCCGAGCAGCGCCATCCCGCCGAGTGCCGATCCCAGGATCGACGGCGACGTCCATCCCCACGAGTGGCCCTCGACGATGGCCAGGGCCACCAGACCCATGGCCGCCGTCCCGGCACCGAACCCGACGAGATCGGCGCGACCGGTCGAGGTCGGTGCCGCCCTCGGCACCGGCGACAGCCGGGTCGACAGGACCAGCGCCGCCCCGGAGACGACGGCCGTGGCGCCGAACACGGCCCGCCAGCTGAACAGTTCCAGCAGGAAGGCGGTCGTGACCGGGGCGACGGCCGACCCGATGGGGAACGCCGCCGTCCACAGGCCGATGGTGAACGTGCGGCGGTCCTCCGGGCAGCGGGCCAGGATCACCGACAGGGAGGCGGGGACCACCAGCGCACCGCCCGCACCCATGACGGCCCGGCTGGCGATGAGCACGAAGGCGCTGGGAGCGGCCGCCGAGACCACGTTGGAGCCGACCAGCAGGGCGAGCCCGACGGCGAACATGCGGGACGACCCGAGGCGGTCGGACAGCTGGCCGCCGAGCAGGGTGAAGGCGGCGATGACGATCGAGTACCCCGTCAGCGACCACGACAGGGTGACCCGGCTCACGTCACTGAAGTGCGCCACCAGGGACGGGAAGGCGATGTTGGTCCCCGTGGTGGCGATGGGGATGGCGCACATGGCCAGCATGGCCACGGCAACTCCCAGCCGGTAGGCCCGCACCTCGCCCCCGGCCGTACCCGTGTCCGTCACCGGCGGCACTCTACGGACCCGCCCCCGACCGGCACGAACCGGCACACGCGGCACCGCCCGGGCCGGGTCACCGGTCCGGGCGGTGTGTCGGGGTTCGGATCAGCGCACGGTGATCGAGAGCTCGGCGGTCGTCCGATCGATGGAGATCGAGGCGACGGCCGGGGTGGTGGGCCGCAGCGGGTCGGTGTCACCGTTCTGGGGGTTCAGGCTCCATGCCGGGAAGTCCGAACCGGTCAGCTCCAGCCGCAGCTGCGAGCCGACGGGGACATCGAAGGCCACGTCGCCGAACTCGATCACCAGCGGTCTCGTCGTACCGGCCGGTGCCGTGCTCCTGACGTGGGCCGAGCGGATCAGCCGGCTCGACCCGTCGGCGGCCACGGCCAGGAGGCGGGCCGACACGTCGACCGACGGGGCGTCGGCCGCGGCATCGAGGTCCAGCTGCACGGGGCCGCGCAGTCGGAGGACCTCGTCACCAGGTTCGGCGTCGAACCAGACGACGTCCTTGCGGCCGGCAGCCGCCAGGGACGGGTCGTCTCCCGTGCCGCTCGCTGCGACGAGCGACATCCCGGCGTTGGTGACGATCGGATCGGTCGGGTCCGAGACCACGGTGGCGCGGCCGGTGCCGGCCTCGGCTCCGAGCGTGCCGGCGCCGGAGGCCCCCGCTCCGAGCCGGAGGACCCGCCGGTCCGCGCCGGCGGGCGGCCACACCGTGGAGGTCTCCAGATCCGTCGCTCCGACGGCCTGCCAGTTGAACCGACCGATGGTGCGCTCACCGCCCGTCAGGGTCTCCCGGAAGAAGTCGAGCATGGGTGTGATCGGCCAGTTCGAGGGCTCGTCGATCTCGTAGTGCGAGCCCGGCATGGCCAGGAGGCGGAAGTCGGCGCCACGGGTCTGGGCGTCGAGGGCCGCCCGGAAGGTCGATCGGGCGAACACGTCGTGCCAGGTCGAAACGGCCAGCACCGGCACCGTGATGTCGCCGATCGTGTTCAGGCGTTCCCGCAGGGCCGGATCGGCGGCGAGGAAGTCCCGCATCGCCGGCAAGGCCGCCACGATGTCGGGCAGGGCCGTGCGGTGGAGCTGAGCCCACCCGGAGGCGACCGGCTTGCTGACACCACCGACGAGGTCGCCCATCTCGGGGCCGAGGCGCTCGAGGGCGGCGGCGAAGGCGTCCTCCTGCAGTCCCATGGCCTCGAAGTGCTCGTCACCGAGCTCCAGGGCCTGGCCACCGCCGAAGCCCACGATCGACTCGAGCCGTACGGCCCCACCCGGCGACGCCAGGTCGTCGATGAGCGAGTGGCTGGCGTTCTGCGTGTAGAGCGCGTCGAGCGACGGGGGCTGCTCAGCGGCAGCGAGCGCAGCCGACATGCCGGCGGCGGAGTCGCCCATGATCCCGATCGCCCCGTTGGACCAGGCCTGGTCGGCGACCCATTCGACGGTGTCGTAGCCATCGGGACCTTCCGACGTCAGCAGCATGTTGGCGCCGCCGGACCCGCCGGTTCCCCGGCTCTCCTGGACGACGAGCGCGAAGCCGGCATCGGTGATGAGCGGCCAGCCCACCTCTTCGTCGGGACGGCCGGTGTCCTCCAAGGAGTCGGCGTCCTGGTAGCCGCCGATCGGGGTGAGGGGCAGCCCGTAGGGCGTCCGCAGGACGAGGGTCGGGAAGGGGCCAGGGCCATCCGGGAGGTACACGTAGGTGGCGAGGGTGACGCCGTCGCGCATGGCGACCCGCTGCGCCACCTCGACGCGCGGCGTGGCGGCGGGGCTCCGCGCCGCGCCGGTGGCGGCGGTCGACTCGCCGAGGGTCGGTGATCCGATCGCGGCCGCCGAGGAGCTCGGAGTCGGGCTGTCCGACGACGAGCTGGTGTCGGACGCGCAGGCGGCGGCCCCGAGCGACAGGGCGGCGACGAAGCCCGAGGTGAGGTGTCGGAGCCGGGAGCGGCGACGTCGAAGCGGGTACGGACGAGCTGGGGTGTTGGCGATCTGCATGCCGAGGACGGTACGGAAGCCGTCCTTGCGGCGGACCTGCCCCCCGACGGTTCTTCCCTACGACATCTGACGTAGGCGGCCTCCGTGGCGGGACGTCAGGCGGGACCGCTGCCGAGGCCGGCGCGGTGGGCGATGACGACGAGCTGTGCCCGGTCGCGAGCTCCGACCTTGAGCATCGCCCGACCCACGTGGGTTCGCACGGTGGCGGCGGAGAGGTGACGGTGCCGCGAGATCTCCAGGTTCGAGAGCCCCCGGGCGACGTCGGCCACGATCTCGCGCTCGCGGGCGGTGAGCCGTTCGATCAGGGCCGTGCTGCCGGGGTCGGGAAGGCTGGTCCGGGCGACGACCTCGAGGATCGTGCGGGTGACTGCGGGCGACACGAACGAGTCACCCCGGGCGACGGTCCGGATGGCCTCGGCGAGATCGTCGGGCTCGATCCCCTTGAGGACGTAGCCGCTGGCTCCGGCACGGATGGCCTCGACCACGAGCCCGTCGTTGTCGAAGGTGGTCAGCATCAGCACCCTCGTGTTCACGTCCGACGACACGATCGTCCGTGTCGCTTCGATCCCGTCGACGCCCGGCATGCGGAGATCCATGAGGACGACATCGGGGCGATGGCCGAGGACGGCGGCGACGGCCGTGGCGCCGTCCCGGGCCTCGCTCACGACGTCGATGTCGGCGTGGTCGTCGAGCAGCTGCCGCAGACCGGCGCGCACGAGCGGCTGGTCGTCGGCGATGACCACCCGGATGGGTTCGTCGTGATCGTTCATGCCGGTCGGGTGAGGGGGATGGAGGCCCGGAGCGTGAACCCCGAGCCGCCGTCGGATCCGTGGGAGAAGGTACCGCCCAGCACGGCGACCCGTTCGCGGATGCCGGCGAGACCGAAGCCTCCGACGGTTGTGGGGTGGGGGCTGGCGGGACCGGGGTCGTGGACCGTGACGAGCAGGTTGGCGGCGTCGACGGTGATGGCGACGTCGGCATGCCGAGCCGTCGAGTGCCGGATGACGTTGGTGAGCCCCTCCTGCACCAGTCGGTAGGCGGCCAGCAGCAGTGCCGGGGGCACGTCGTCGAGCTGCTCGGCCTCGATCGAGGCCCGCACCTGCAGCCGGGTCGTGTCGAGCGAACGGACGAGCTCGACGATGGAGTGGGCGGATGCCACGGGAATCACCTCGTCGCCCCGGCGCAGCACCCCGAGCATGGTCCGGAGCTCGTCGAGAGCCTGCGCACTGGCGGTGCGGATCGACCCCAGGGCCTTCTCGGCCGGCTCGTTGCCCCGGGCGTGGCGGAGGGCGACGCTCGCCTGGATGTTCACGACCGTGATGGTGTGCGCGATGACGTCGTGGAGCTCCTGGGCGAGCCGGAGGCGGTCGGCGAGGACCCGCCGCTCCACCTCGAGGTCCTGTGCCAACCCGACGGCGTCCAGCCGGTCCTGGAGCGCGGTGACCAGGGCGAGGCGGTTCGAGACCGCCTGACCGCCGGCGATCGAAACGATCACGAGCAGTGCACCCGTGACGATGTCGGTCGAGCTCTCGGCGTCGAAGGCCAGCAGCACGAGCGCAACTGCGCCGCACAGGACGGCGACCAGGACGGCGGCCCGGAACCGGACGCGCTGGCCCACGCCGTACAGCGCCACGATCGGACCCACCTGGGTGAGCCCGGGTTCGTCGATGGCGACGACGATGGCCGCGAACGAGACCAGGACCACCGCAGCGACCGGGATCGGCGCCGCTCGCCGCCCCAGGAGCGCCACGGTGGTGGCGGCCACGGCGACGACCGCGACCGGGGGTGCACCGCCGTCGCCGATCACGAGCTGGAGCACTCCGAGCACCGCCACCGCGGCGCACACGGCGATGTCGACGACCGTGACGGGACCCCGTTCGTCGCCCCGTTCGTCGCCCCGTTCGTCGCCCCGGCGAAGGCGAAGGCGAAGGCGACGGGAGACGGGGGACGGGCCGATCGGCGCGACGTCGCCGTCGCTCACGGCCGGCTCATGCCCTGCAGGGGAGACGGGCGGGTGACGCTGCGGGCCGGGATCGCCGCCACCGCACAGGCCAGCGCGACGAGGGTGCCCGCGATCAGGGCGACCCGATCGAGCGGCACCGTCCACGGCACGGGGTCGTCGCCCGCCAGCAGATCGACGAGCACCACCGACAGTCCGAGCCCGATCCCGAGGGACATCACCACGGCGGTCACGCCCGCCACGAGCGTCTCGACGGTCACCATCCACCAGATCTGGGCCCTGGTTCCACCGACGGCACGGAGCACGGAGATCTCGCGCCGCCGACTGCCCACCGACAGGACGATAGCGCTGAGCAGTCCGATCACGGCGATGACCATCGCCACCCAGGCGAGACCGTTGATGAGCGTCCGCGCCGGACCGATCTGGCCCGCCGGATCCCCGTAGTCGGCCGCATCGCGGATCACGCCGACACTGGGGCCGAGCAGTTCGGACACCAGTCGTCGGGCCTCCGTGCGGCTGACACCGTCGGCCACGCCCACGAAGATCTCGCTGTACAGACCGGGGCCGTCCTCGGCCGCGAGCAGGTCGAGCGACACCAGGTAGTCCGGTGCCCCGAAGCCCGCGAATCGCTGGGTGAACACGGCACCGACGACGAGCTCGCGTGTCGTTCCCGAGGAGAACCGGACCGGGAGCAGGTCGCCGACGGCGAGCCCGACGCTGTCGTGGACGGCGACGGCCCCCGAGTCGAGGCGACTCAGGTCGCCCGCCACGATGCCGAGGTCGAACCCGGCCAGGATCGTGGCCGGGTCGACCGCCCCGATGTCGACCGACTCGGGCTCGGCCCCGGCCAGGGGTGTCGCCGCCGCCTCCACCATGCGGAGGGGCGAGACGGACTCGATCCGCTCGTCGGCCGCCACGCGGTCGACCGTGTCGGCAGCGATGGTCGGGACGTCGTCGTCGGCCGAGGATGCGATCACGTCGGCGCCCACCGACGAGCGGGCGGTGTCGGCGAGCGACGCGGTCAACGAGGCGGACAGGACGGCGGTGGCGATCAGGAGGGCGGCCCCGAGCCACAGACCCGTCGCCGCCCGGGCGACACGGGCCGGGTCGCGTCGGGCCTGGCGCAGCCCGACGCCCCCCGGGGTGTCGACCCGGGCGATCGGCCGCTCGGCCGCCGCCGGGACGACG